>JAFWSY010000241.1 GCA_017519155.1 Eubacterium sp. | reverse complement strand
GACATATCTTCTGGACAAGTTTGAAACAGTCGAGCCTGTAAACTGGTTCGACTCCGAACATATAACAACAGGGCAGTATATCGCCGCCAGTGGGATGGTCTATGAAAATTCCGTGAAAAGATAAGCCCGAATATGTCTGCTCTTAAGAAAGCTCTTATCAGAGAAGGCTATAAACCTATAGAGTCATATCGCGCCATAACCACGAAGCATTATAATATCTGCCATTGGATCATGACTCTTAAGAAGATTGCTGAGGCTGATTATATATTCCTGGATGACCACAGTCAGACAACTGACTGGCTTACGATTAAAAATACTATTATCACTCAGCTGTGGCATGCAGGTGCCGGTTTCAAATCCACCGGCTACAGCAGATTTGGAATGCCCGCAAGCCCTGCCCCATGGTCCGGTCACAGACAGTATACTTACGGAATAGCCGGTTCCATGAAGATAAGACACTTCTTCTCCGAGGTATGGGGGATAAACGATTCCCAGGTACTTCCTACGGGAATGCCCAGAATAGATGAATATCTCGATGATGAGCACAGATTAAAAACCATAGAAAAGCTTCTTTTACATAATCCTATATTATGTAAACAAAGTAAGGTTATCTTATTTGCACCTACCTATAGAGGTGAAAATAAAAAGCATGCCTACTATCCTTTCAGCATGCTTGATTTTGATAAACTTTATAAACTTTGTGAGGATACAAATTCAGTCCTGATTTTTAAGATGCATCCTTTTATTACCGAACCTGTCCCTATTCCCAATGAATATAAAGACAGAATGACTGATATGAGTGATTATCCTAATATCAATGATCTGTTCTATATCACTGATCTTCTGATTACTGATTATTCTTCAAATATATATGAGTTCTCACTTATGAAGAAGCCTATGCTCTTCTTCGCATATGATATTGAAGAATACTCAAAGACCCGTGGTTTCCACAGAGATTATGCTACAAATGTTCCCGGCAGGATAGTCGAAAACTTTGAAGACATGTGCAGTGCCATCTATAACAATGACTATGATTTCGAAAAAGTATCCGAATATCTTGAGAATAATTTCGACCATGTGGATACCGGAGCCTGCAAACGTATAATCGACTGGATCATACGCGGCAGATTACCGGAACATTTTTAAAATCAGTCAACCCAGTCAAAGCTTCGTCCAACGGCTTTTTTCCAGCCACTTAGACGCTTTGCTCTTTCATCTTCTGATATCTCAGGTTTATATACCTTATCTATACTTAGTACAGTCCTCAGTTCATCTCTTGAGGACCAATAACCTACAGCCAGGCCTGCCAGGAATGCCGCTCCCATAGCGGTACTTTCCAGACAGCTCGGTCTTACTACGGTAGCATTTATTATATCAGCCTGAGTCTGCATAAGAAAATTATTAGCAGACGCGCCACCGTCAACCTTAAGCTCGCTGAGCTTTACTCCCGAATCCTTTTCCATAGCCTGCAGAACATCACTGGTCTCATAGGCAATGGATTCAAGTGTGGCTCTTATTATATGATATTTATTGACTCCTCGTGTAATACCTACTATCACGCCTCGTGCGTACTGATTCCAGTACGGAGCTCCCAAACCGGTAAATGCAGGAACTACATAACAACCATTAGAATCAGGTACTTTCATGGCCATATATTCTGAATCCTCAGCACTGTCAATAAGTCTCATCTCATCTCGAAGCCACTGTACCGAAGCACCGGCTATGAATACCGAGCCCTCCAGGGCATACTGAACTTTACCTTCTATTCCCCAGGCCAGAGTTGTAACCAGGCCATTCTGTGAGAATACCGGCTTATCTCCTGTATTCATCAGGAGGAAGCAGCCTGTACCATAAGTATTCTTAGCATTTCCTTTCTCCCAGCACTGCTGTCCGAACAGCGCTGCCTGCTGGTCTCCGGCTATACCTGCTATCGGAATCTCTCTTCCGAGTATATGCTTGCTTGCATTTCCATAGACACAGCTGCTGTCCTTAACCTCAGGCAGCATGGAGACAGGTATACCAAGTTCTGAAAGGATTTCCTCATCCCACTTTAATTCATTTATATTATACATCATAGTTCTGGACGCATTTGAATAATCCGTAACATGAACTCTTCCATGTGTAAGCTTCCATATAAGCCAGGTGTCCACCGTTCCAAAAAGGAGTTCACCATTCTCGGCCTTCTCACGTACACCGGGAACTTCTTCAAGAATCCATCTGAGCTTGGTAGCTGAAAAATATGCGTCAATTACAAGACCTGTTTTATTGCGAATGACATCCTCCAGTCCTTTTTCTTTCAGAGTATCACAGTATTCGGAGGTTCTTCTGCACTGCCATACTATTGCATTATATACCGGCTCGCCGGTTTCTTTATCCCATACTATGGTAGTCTCTCTCTGATTGGTTATACCTATTCCGGCTACATCTTCTGCACTTACTCCTGCCTTGGCCATGGTCTCAACGGCCACTCCAAGCATACTGGACCATATCTCATTTGCATCATGCTCCACCCAGCCCGGTTTCGGATAGATCTGCGTGAATTCTCTCTGTGCCACTGATACTATCTTCCCTGAGTGATCAAAAAGTATCGCTCTGTTACTTGTTGTTCCGGCATCCAATGCCATTATATACTTAGCCATGTTTAATCCACCTTTTTTCAAAGAATTCTGACAGCTGTTCCATCGGAATAGGTCTTGAGTATTTATAGCCCTGCAGATAAACAGCCGACATATTTATGCAACGTTCCTCATCCATATCATTTTCCACGCCCTCATAGAGAACCGAATAATCCATATCGCTGAACATATGGGCAAGATTACCCACCATTTTTTCTGACTTTCTACTGTCTCCGCTGGCTATCACCAAGGAACGATCAAACTTGATAATATCAAAAGGAAGCTCCATGATTCTTTCAAGATTTGAATAACCGGTTCCGAAATCATCCAGATAAAACTTTATTCCAAAACATTTCAGCTCATTGATTCTGGACTTCATGATATAAAAATCATTTTCGTTCTGGGACTCCGTTATCTCTATAGCTATCTTATCCTCCGGAATACCGCTGTCACTTATTATCTTTTTAATATCGCTGCAGAAGTTATCGTCTCTCATCTCCAGAACTGATATATTAATAGATATCCTGCATAACTCATAGCCTTCACTCAGCAGCCTTTTTATCTCTGCACAAGTCTTATTCAGAATAATCAGTGATAATACATGAATATAATTATTCTGCTCTGCAAGCTGTATGAACTGATCCGGGAAAACCAACCCTATCTGAGGGAGTGAAAGCCTCATTAAAGCCTCAGCAGTATCGTATTTACCGGTCTTTCTATTCAGAACAGGCTGACAATATACAGAAACCCTGGAATCATTAAGATCACGTCTTCTGTATATATCTCCCAACTCATCCAGTATATATTTTTCTTTATTGAAATCTGTTACATCTTCGTATTCTATAAAATGTACATCATTTTCAGGCATCATAGTGTATATATGCTTAATAAAACTTATATACTCATTTCTTCTGCTGATTTCCTCCAGGGAATCTCCTATAACTATCTTATAATCAAAATGGTATATCTCATATTGCTCCAAAAAATCATTCAGAAGCTTATTAATTTTATTTTCAAAATCAGGATTCTTCCTTTTATCAGCCATCAGTATGACATGACCATTGGACACCTGAAAGAGAACAGCACCCTTAAAGAATTTTCCGGCAAATTGCCTTAT
>JAFWSY010000240.1 GCA_017519155.1 Eubacterium sp. | reverse complement strand
CCTTAACCTGAGTTGATGGGTGAATCCATACCATATCCGTATTCAGCTTCGATGCATAAGGCATCAGCTTATCTATAACATCATCATTCATTCTTATCTGAAGTATCTCATTCAGATACATGTTACTGCCATGTACATCCAGACAAAACTCCGTTTTCGGGCCATCATTTTCGCTGAGTATGTCCTCCATAAGACAGTTGGCAGCATACTCACCTATAGCACCGCTCTTGGCACCCGGAAAGAGCTCATTCATATCAAGCTCAGAGCCCGGTATCTCCCTTGTCTTAGCCTCCATGGCAAGTGGGTTGATAGCAGGATATATATCCACTATTCCCTTCAGACATTTATAATTTTCCTTAATTCTTCTTGTAACCTCATAACATACAAACTGCCCCTGAAGCTCATCTCCATATACACCGGAAACAAGACTTATACGACGTTCCTTCCCCGTCAGAACATCCGGAGTCAGTCTGTTCTTCTTTATCTTCAGGACCTCATTCACCATGAGGTTAACCCTAGCTATAGTTTCAATCATCTATAATCCCCTTCAAAAGATGACACTTTTTCATCAGATGAAAAACTGTCACCTTTTTTATTTTTTGTCCAGCATCTCTCGTGCTGCCTGCATGATGTTGTCTGTGACGCTCTCTCCGCCCAGCAGTCTTGCCAGCTCCAGGACGCGTCCCTCTTCATCCAGTCGTTTGATGTCGGTCAGCGTCTTGCTGCCCACAACTTCTTTTTCTATTACATAGGCCGAATCAGCCATGGCTGCTATCTGCGGAAGATGTGTTATGGCAATAACCTGCCTCTTCTCTCCCAGCTTATGCATCATCCTGCCCACCTTCTCAGCTGTTATTCCACTGATACCCACGTCTATCTCATCGAAAATCAGCGTAGGTGTATCGTCTGCCTCGGAAACCACCGACTTTATGGCCAGCATGATACGTGACAGCTCACCGCCTGATGCGGTATCCACCAGCGGTCTCATATCTTCGCCTATATTTGTGGAGATAATAAACTCCGCTTTATCGATGCCGTTAGCTCCCGGTTCTGTTTCGTCAAATGTCATGTCGAACCTTACGTCATTGAAGTTAAGTTCCTTCATGGCATCGGATATATCCTTGCAAAGCTTCTTTGCAGTCTGCTTTCTCTCTTTGGAAAGTGCCTCGCACTTCTTCTTTAATTCATCATAAACCTGAGACTGCTTCTTTTTAAGTTCAGCTATCACCTCGTCATAGGATGACAGCTCTTCTTCCTCTTTCTTAAGAGCCTCACAGGACTCAAGTATATCCTCAATGGTCCTTCCATATCTGGACTTAAGTGTATTGATGAGATTCAGTCTGTCCTCGGTTTCCCGAAGGGTCTCAGGCTCGAACTCCATATCAGAAGCATATTCGCTGAGCTCAGCCACGAAATCATTGGTGAGCCCCTCTATATCCAGCAGCGTGCTTACCAGCTTCTCTGAATCAGCATCCAGCTTCGTCAGTTCCTGTGACACTCTGACTGCACGTGATATCTTGCTGCCTGCGGAATCATCTCTGTCGGAACCCACAAGCTGCATAACCTCGGATACTATCTCAGCTATCTCCTGAGCAGAACTTACCTTCTTATAAAGTGCCTCAAGCTCAGTATCCTCACCGGAACTCAGCCTTGCGCTCTCGATATCATTTATCTCGTAACGGATATAATCAAGACGCTTGATCCGCTCCTGCTCATTCAGGCTCATTCCATCCAGCTTCTCGCTTATTTCTTTAAATGCACTGTAAAGGCTTCTCACTTCCTCTTTAAGAAGTGGCGCCTTCTCTGAATAGCTGTCCACCAGCTCCAGATGCTTTGCTGCCTTAAGCAGAGTTCTCTGCTCATGCTGTGCATGAAGACTGATCAGACATTCGCTGACAGCCTTAAGCTTGGCCAGTGTTACCGTGGCATCATTAATTCTATTAACTGTTCTGCCATTGGTACATCTTCTGGAAATAACAATCTCACCATCCGGTGTATCTATTTCCAGTTTACATAACTCATCTGATAATTCCTTATCAACTGAGAAAATCAGTTCAACCAGACCATCCTTCTTCTCATCACGAAGCAGGGACGAATCAAAACGTCCCCCCAGGCCGATTCCAATCGAACCGATAATAATGGACTTACCCGCTCCGGTCTCACCAGTCAGGATATTCAGTCCGTCAGTAAAATCTATATCCAGCTCATCAATAAGAGCAAGATTCATTATGTGTAGATTTACAAGCATATTTCGCCTCCCTATCCTCCGATTTTATTTCTTAGGATTTCGTACAGGCTGGCATTATCCAGCTTGATAACCGAAAATGTATGCGGCGATACACTTATCTCAACACTGCTTCCTACCTCCATATCGTAGGTATCGGCTCCATCAAAGGAAACAAGCCCGCTACTCAGGGCATCCTCCCTCTTCTTAAGTATCTTCATGGTTATGGTGTCCTCAGCTCCGAAGATAACACTTCTTCTTGAAAGCGAAAACGGAGATATGGGAGTAAGCACCATAAGTCTTGCATCCCCTTTAACTATAGGACCCCCGGCTGAAAGATTATAACCGGTGGAACCTGTGGGGGTTGATACCATGATACCGTCAGCCTCACAGGTATCAAAATAATTACCATTTACATATATCTCAACTGTTATAAGTCTGAGCGCACTCTTTCTTGCAAGGACGATATCATTGAGGGCATGGGATATATACTCATTATTCTTGGTTTTCTCTGCTTTATTATCCTTAGATGCATCTTTAGCACCGGCTCCGGAAATAACCTGATTAACCTTACCCTGAAGCATCATTCTTTCTTCTACCTGATAATCACCGGATATCAGTCTGTCGATGACATTTTCCATCTCACCAACAACAGCCTCAGTAAGAAATCCCACCGTACCCAGATTTATACCAATCACAGGTATACTGAAACCCTTAAGCATGTGGGAAACCCTAAGCATGGTTCCGTCTCCACCGAGAACGATAACCGCATCAGCCCCCTCGAACAGATCATCTGCAGGCTCCTTATTAATTCCCTCGTGGAATCTGACTGAGCAGCCTTTATCAGTGATCAGCTGTCCGGCCTGCTTTGCAAACTTAAGACCTATGTCCTTTATTTCATTTGAAATCACAACAAAGCTTTTGCAATTCTTCATATGTACCGCCTCTCAAAGAACTTCGTGGCTCTTTTCAACAAGTTCCCTGATTTCCTTCTTCATGTCTTCGGAAAGTTCGATGGTCGATTTTTCTGACTCATCACCTCTTCCGTCAGACTCATCACTTTGAGAATCATCATCTTCCTTTGATGCAGGATTCTCACCCTTCTTTATATACATCAGATACTCGATATTTCCTTCCGGTCCTTTGATCGGTGAAAAATCAAGTCCCAGCACCTCAAAGCCAAAGCCCAGGGTGAACTGCAATACATTTTCTATAACCTCGATATGGGTGCTCTTTTCTCTTACCACACCCTTCTTTCCGACCTTCTCGCGGCCGGCTTCAAACTGAGGCTTGATCAAACATACACACTCCGCAGCATCAGTCATCAGCTCACGAAGCGGCGGAAGCACCTTTGAAAGTGATATAAAGCTTACATCCACGGAAGCAAATGCCACCGCCTCCTCTATATCCTTAGGTGTCACATATCTGATATTTGTTTTCTCCATACATACAACGCGGGGGTCATTTCTCAGACTCCAGGCCAGCTGCCCATGGCCTACGTCAACGCTGTAAACCTTGACTGCACCGTTCTGAAGCATGCAGTCCGTAAAGCCGCCTGTGGATGCGCCCACATCCATGCAAACCTTTCCTTCAAGCTCTATAGGAAAGCTGGTCATAGCCTTCTCAAGCTTAAGACCGCCGCGGCTCACATAACGAAGAGTCTTTCCCCTCACTTCAATTTCAGCTTCTTCGGGAAATGTACTTCCTGCCTTATCTTCCTTCTCGCCGTCAACATATACTATTCCGGACATTATTATGGTCTTTGCCTTCTCACGTGATTCAGCAAGTCCTTTCTCAACCAGCAGAATATCCAGACGTTTCTTCATGTACCTGACTCCTCATTTGTAAATACTATCTTTATGTATGTTTATGTATCTTTATATAAAATAACTATCTTTCTTTTTTAAGCATGTTTAGAACAAAGCATTACTCTTTAACTCTTTGCGTATTCATAACAAATCATTACTCTTAAATACTTTGCGTGTTCTTAACAAATACTTACTTTAAATTCTTTGCGTGTTCTTAACAAATACTTACTTTAAATTCTTTGTATGTTCTTAACAAATACTTACTTTAAATTCTTTGTGTGTTCAAAATAAAGCAATTTTCCTAAAAAGGTATCCCATATTTCTATTTTATGGGGTACTCTTTTTATATTTCACAAGGTATATTGAACAAACAGCATAAAAACTCTTTATTCAAACTAAATATTTCCGGAAAAAAGGTACCTTTTTTATCTTTTCATTTCTTTTTTGAACACAAAAACAATTATTAAATATTCAAGCTTTCAATATAATCAAGTTTTTAATATAATCAAGCATTCAATATATTCAATCTTTCAATATATTCAATCTTTCAATATATTCAATCTTTCAATATAATCAAGCATTCAATATATTCAATCTTTCAATATAATCAAGCTTTTAATATATTCAATCTTTCAATATAATCAAGTTTTTAATATATTCAATCTTTCAATATAATCAAGCTTTCTACATAATCTAACTACCTTTGTATGCTCTTTTCTGTATG
>JAFWSY010000239.1 GCA_017519155.1 Eubacterium sp. | reverse complement strand
TTGTACATCCGAAGCGCCTCATAACCTCCAGCTTCTCTCTGGTTATACTGTCCGGACGTCCTGCCTCAACCGTATATTCCCTGAGAGCAGAGAAGTCGAAGCAATCCTTTATGGCCCCCATAACCTCTGACAGCTGATCTGCTGAAAGCGCAGTCGGTGTTCCCCCTCCAATATAGATGGCAACAAGCTTTCTGTTGCGATTCAGATAAGATATAAAAGGAAGCTCCTGTTTAAGAGTCTCTATATATTTTCCAACCTTCGATTCAAATTCGTGAATCGGATAAGCTGCAAAGGAACAGTAGAGGCATCTGGTTGGACAAAAGGGTATTCCCACATACAGACAATAATCAGTCAGAGGATTAATAGTCTTTATGATCTTGTCTTCGGATAATGCCACATCCGTTGCAAGAGCAGCCTTCTCAGCACTAGTATCATATATAGTCTGATAATACTCAATTATCTCATCTCTGGACTTACCCTTTTCTATTCCTCCCGTTGCTATCTTCGTCGGTCTCATACCCGTAAGACTTCCCCATGGAAGAAGCCTGCCCGTATATTCGGAAAGGAGTCTGTAGCTCGCCAGCTTCAGTCTGTTTCTGTATCTTTTCCTGTCATGAAAATTGCCGTAAGCATAGGCCGAATATCTGACATAACCCTTTTCCTCTATTCTGAGTCTTGTAGAGCTTTCATCAAAAAATGCAGTCAGCACAAACTTAAACTCCCCGAAGATCTCTCTCTTATATTCAGAAACCTCGGCAGGCGAAGCAACCCTGATCTTCTCTCCTATGAAAAATGCACTGATCATAGTTCGAAGATCATTTTCATATTCAGTATTGTTCTGTACAAGTAGTATCATGTCTTATTCCTTTAATTATATTATTTATACTATTTAGCATATATCAGAAAGAAATCGCCTTCGTCTGCCCATTTATTAAATAGGTTAGTGAAAACTATCCTTTGTTCGTTCATAATTTAAATAGTTTAGAAAAACTTCCTTTGTTCGTTCATTATTTCAAAAAATCATTAAAAAGGTATCCCTTTTTTGCCCCCAAAAGCCATAATCTATATGGTTTACCTCATCTTGTTCATTATACTATATTTCATAATAAAAAGGTATCCTGTAGTTGCCAAAACAGGGATACCTTTCTAACATTATTACCTTCTTAATGAACGCCTGCTTATTCATATGTATGATGTGGGAGTCGTATCTCATATCACCTAAGCATGCATATCTAAAAAACTTTCATTAATTAAAATAGGGGTTATTATTTTTTTCCCATTTAATACTTGTCTGACTTTCATGTCCCGGAAGTACCAATGTATCTTCAGGAAGAATAAACAGCTTCTCACGAATATTGTTTATCAATGCATCTCCATCGCCGGTAGGAAAATCCGAACGTCCGATACTTGCATGAAAAAGTGTATCTCCGTCAAAAAGCACATTACCCTTCGTAAGAACATCCTCATTATCACCTTTATTAGTTTGCTGATCTATAAAGTAACACATCCCACCGGCAGTATGACCGGGTACTTCTATACATTTAATGGTTAATCCGATAAGACTGATTTCTTCTCCATCACTTACAGTTTTATCAGCTTTTATGCTTATAGGAGTTCCTGTAAATGCTAATGAAAGATTACTCATAGGATCCTCCAAAAGAGGAGCATCATTTTCTCCGATAATAACCTCTATATCCGGATACTCTTTTCTGATTCCCTCCACAGCATCCATATGATCAAAATGTGCATGAGTCAGAAGAATCGCTTTGGGAGTAAGATTCTCATTTTTAACAACTCTTGTAAGAGTATCCACATTACCTGACACATCTATAAAAATAGCTTCTTTTGTTTCTTCATTGATGAATGTATAACAGTTGGTAGCAACCATCCCTGTTACAACGCCTTCTATTCTATACATACGAACCTCCTGTAATTATATAAATATTGTATTTTCAGACGGTAGTTTTTATAAAATTATCAACTATATTATGAACGCTCATAAAATCTAAAGGTTTTTCATTTGTTTCACAAGTCATAATGAAATTGACAAAAGGTAAATAACCATTGTTTATATATAGTCTTATTTTAGACATCATATTTGACAAATATTTTTCATTATCAACCAGTCCAAAATGTTCCCATATAATAATATCTTTGGATACAGGATTCATTATAGTAAAATCCGGATAAAGCTCTATTCCTTCAAGTTCTAACAGACACTCATATCTGAAGGGAATAGCTGCTCTTGTCAGTACCTCAGCTATAAACGCCTCTGATTTGGAACGTACCATGATTCCATTTATTGCTCTAATATTAAGAGTTTCCGGATGAGATAGATTTTTAATATAATCCTCTTCCATCCATTCCGTTACACTTTTTTCATATTCACTTAAAAGTGCTTTCTTTAATAATCTGGAATATTCCTCTTTCATGAAAAGCTCCGCAGATCTTTTCTTATTCTTATCGTGTTTTATTATATATTGATTGAGTGATTCATACTCAGCAGATAATTCCACAAGATTTCTTTTATAAAATGATTTCTTTGCAAGAACTATCGCTTTATCCTCTTCTTTTTTTGTAATATACTGTCTTTCTCCGTTTATATCCTGATACCACTTATACCTGTTTCCATTCTTATATATGTGTAAGCAACCTGCCGGAAACCCTTTAATACTTTCTTCTAATTGAGCGATTTTACCCTCTAACATTTTCCTATACATTTTCGCATAATCAATAAATTCCATATAAAAAACTCCTTTCCAGCCAAAAAGCAACAAAGTGTTGCTTTTACACCTTTTTTTATATGAAATCATATAATCCGGGAGTTAATTAAATACGAAAATATTAATAGGAGTAAATGGTCATTCCTTATTGTTCAAATATAGCCTCACTATACAAAACAAGTACCCTTGTGTCAATAAAAACCCCATTTTTAATAACAAATAATCTGTTTCTGTTCACTATTACATCGGCTTTACAAAAAAGGTATCCCGAAATCATAAAAATCAGGATACCTTTTTCTCATCTTCATAGCGTTATTGAACAGTTCAAGATTAATCAGCTCAAAACCGAACAGCTCAATGTCTTACAGTTCAAAACCAAACACCTCAAGATCAACGTCTCAAGAATGATCAGCAAAAAACCGAACTGCTCAATGTCTTACAGTTCAAAACCAAACACCTCAAGATCAACGTCTCAAGAATGATCAGCAAAAAACCGAACTGCTCAAGGTCATACAGCTCAAAACCAAACACCTCAATGTCAAGCACAGTATAACCACACATAACAATTTATCTATCATCGCATCATCCCTGGGTTCTTTCTATATCTATGATACCCTCGATGCTCCTTATTTTTGCAGTCAGTGTATTCAGATCATTCTTAGACTTAACACCGAACTGGATGTTGACTGTGGACTTGCCCTGCTTATTGACTCTACCCTCGATTCTCTTGATTGGAATATCCTCTTCCATGAAAACCTTGGTGAGGTCAAAGATAAGTGCGCTTCTGTCCATAGCATAAACGTTGATCTCCGTGGTGAATTCTGCTTCACCTGCTCCGCCTTCTTCAACCCATTCAGCCTCGATAAGTCTCTTTCTTTCGTCCTCGCTCATGCACATGATGTTGTCACAGTCTGTTCTGTGAACGGATATACCACGTCCGCGGGTAACGAATCCAACGATCTCATCTCCGGGAACCGGCGAGCAGCACTTGGAAAATCTAACGGCTACGTCGTGAATTCCTCTAACCTTTATACTTCCCTTCGGGATAATAAATTCATGATGCTGTGAATTGATTTCTCTTACAACATCCTCATCAGTAGAGTTCTTTTCTTTCTCTCTTCTGATTTCTTCCTGAAGTCTGTTGACTATCTGTCCTTCCTTCAGTCCGCCGTGTCCTACGGCCGCCATAAGAGAATCCCAGTCAGCGAAGTTATACCTCTTCAATGTAGCACTCATGTATTCAGGCTTCATTATATCTGCAAGGACGATTCCCTTGGACTTGCAGTATTCCTCTACGAGGCTCTTGCCCTTGACTATATTCTCTTCCTTCAGCTCCTGACGGAACCACTGGTTGATCTTAGTCTTTGCCTGAGTACTTCTTACCAGCTTGAGCCAGTCCATGCTCGGACCCTTGGTATTCTGAGAAGTAATTATCTCAACTCTGTCTCCGGAATGAAGCTGGGTCTCAATAGGAACCTGACGTCCATTGATTCTTGCACCAACCATTCTGTTTCCGACAGCAGTATGTATAGCATAAGCAAAGTCTATGGTGTTAGAGCCTCTCGGAAGAGACTTAACATCACCTGCAGGTGTGAAGCAGTAAACCTGATCCTGGAACATATCCAGATCTGTCTTTACCGCATTTATAAATTCCTTATTATCCTTTGTATCATTCTGCCACTCAAGGATCTCACGAAGCCAGTTCAGCTTCTCCTCTTCATGAGTAACATTAGTGCTGCCGCTCTCTTTATACTTCCAGTGAGCAGCGATACCATACTCTGCCGTACGATGCATGTCGTAGGTACGTATCTGTATCTCAAACGGTCTTCCTTCATGACCTATGAGAGTCGTATGAAGGGACTGATACATATTTGCCTTCGGCATAGCTATATAGTCCTTGAAACGACCAGGTATAGGCTTATATTTCTCATGAATAATACCAAGCGCAGCATAGCAGTCTCTGACTGATGCAACCTTGATTCTGAGTGCAAATATATCGTATATCTGATCCAGAGTCTTATTCTGGGTCTTCATCTTCTTGTATATGCTGAAAATGTGCTTTACCCTGCCCTCTATCTCAGCATCTATTTCGGCTTCCTTGATATACTGAGTAACCTCGTTGATCATATCATGGATGAAGCCTTCTCTTTCGGAAAGTCTCTCTCCTATAGCCTCTCTCAGTTCTCCGTAAACTTCAGGATACAGATACTGCATACAGAGATCATCCATCTCAACCTGGATACGGGATATACCGAGACGCTTAGCTATAGGCGCATAGATATCCATAGTTTCGCGGGCCTTCTCAACCTGCTTTGCCGCAGTCTGATACTGAAGAGTTCTCAGGTTGTGCAGACGGTCTGCCAGTTTGATGATGATAACACGAATATCCTTTGCCATGGCAAGGAACATCTTTCTTAAGTTCTCAGCCTGTATCTCTATCTTATCCTGTGAGAGATTTAACTGAGTCAGCTTTGTAACACCATCCACCAGAAGAGCTACTTCCGGAGAAAACTCCTTTGTAAGATCTTCCTTTGTATACTCGGTATCTTCTATAACATCATGAAGCAGTCCTGCAACTATGGTTTCCTTATCCATTTCAAGCTCTGCAAGAATAATAGCCACGCAGAGAGGATGAATGATATAAGGTTCACCTGATTTACGCAACTGTCCCTGATGTGCGTCATCAGCTATATGATAAGCCTTTTCTATCATAGAGAAATCATCTGACGGATGATATTCCTTTATCTTTTCAATAAGAACCTTGTAGATATCATCCGGCGAGGTAAAGTCCTCCGGAGTCGCAAGCACATCATTCTTATCGCTGTCTACAAATACCTTCTGAACAGGGTCACGCTGTGCATCATCCTTTATGTCACTGTTAGCAACTATACTGTTTATTCTGTTTTCTGTTGACTGTGTACCTGTAATATCTGACATACTGCTCCTCCTTTCTCTTCGCATTTTACATGATTATTATATATTTATTTCCCCGGATATTTTACAACTGATTCTACATCATATCCCTTAAGCTTCTCACGTCCATTCAGACCTTCCAGCTCTATCATGAAAATCATCTTGGAAACAACACCTCCCAGCTCTTCTACAAGCTTGGCTGCTGCACCAACTGTTCCGCCTGTTGCAATAAG
Source organism: Eubacterium sp. (assembly GCA_017519155.1). Classification (GTDB taxonomy): domain Bacteria; phylum Bacillota; class Clostridia; order Lachnospirales; family Lachnospiraceae; genus Eubacterium_Q. Next base: position 13,372 of record JAFWSY010000239.1, on the reverse strand, counting down.
GTCATCTATGATAATAACCTTCTCACCCGGCTTTATTGAATCCTTATGAACCTCGATGGTTGCTGTACCATATTCAAGATCATAGGTCTGCTCTACTGTTTCTCTTGGAAGCTTGCCCTTCTTTCTGATAGGAACAAACTTCTTATTAGCTCTGTAAGCAAGCGGAGTACCGAAGATAAATCCTCTTGATTCAACTCCTGCAATAGTATCATACTCCACTCCGTCAAGAAGCTTATACAGTTCTTCAATGGCAAGCTGAAATCCCTCAGCACTGTCAAGAACACCGGTTACATCTCTGAACATTACCCCCGGTTCAGGGAAATCTGGAATTGTGATGATATAATCCTCTAATTTTTTCATAACGCCTCTCCTCTTATATAGATTCTTCGCTTAATACCTTTTACCTTAATACTGTCATTACGGTTCGTACGCCTTCATCAGAAGCTGTACGTTCCTGGCCCCATTGTATTCGTTAATTCCAACCTCATAGGCAATGGCCAGCTTGCATCCTGTGGCAATGCCTCTAGACATTTTATCACATTCTTCGGCTGTAAACCACTCATTTATATTCTTTTCAAATTCATCCGGTCTGAAATATATAACTTCGTGAACTCGTCCTCTGGTACTTCTGAGCTTCAGCCTCATGACATTTTTGTTCTGTCCGTAGATCTGATAACCCAGTATTTCCATATCCTTTTCTGCAAAAAGAGGATATTCATTGCCCTTTCCAAAGGGCTCTAATGCCGCCAACTGCTCAGCCAGTGTCATTGTTACATAGGACATAGGCATAGGAACGTCTATCATGAGTTTCGGTGTTTTATCCGCCTCTGAAAGACCTGCTTCCTCATTAAGAATCTTCTTAAATTCCTCCAGCTTATCCTTTTCTATGGAAAGTCCGGCTGCCAGAGGATGTCCTCCGAACTTAACCAGCATATCCTTATGGACATTTATCTTCTCAAACATGTTGTAGCCTTCGGTGGAACGACCGGATCCCTTAAGCATACTATCATCTTTATCAGTATCAGTAAAAACGATCGTCGGTCTGTAATATCTCTCCTTTAGTCTTCCGGCTACAATTCCCGCCAGGCTCTCATGAAGTCCGGGAACGTATATAACAAGTACATCGTCTATATTATCACTAATTATATCAAGAGCAGCCTTCTCCCCCTCTTCTGTCATGGACTTACGGCTGTCGTTCAGCTCCTTCAGCTTGGCCGCCATTTCATAAGCAGCCTTTTCGTCCTCTTCCGTAAGAAGGGAAAATGCGTCCAAAGCGCTTCCAAGTCTTCCTGCTGCATTTATACATGGACCCACTACAAATCCCAGGGAATAACCACTCAGCTTCTTATCCATAAGACCTGATACCTCAAGAAGTGCCTTAAGTCCTGTATTCTCAGTCTTCTCAAGACATCTTAAGCCCTCTCTTACAAAGGTTCTGTTCTCATCCAGAAGCGGCATGACATCGCATACTGTAGCCAGCGCCACCTCTTCGATATATTCATTTCTTCCAAACTCCATATCCATGGTCTTAAAAAGAAGTCTGATGAATTTATATGCCACCGCAGCTCCGCATATATCCTTATAAGGATAGGTGTCCCCCTTCTGATGAGGATCAATTATTGCGTCTGCATCAGGAAGTATCTCCTGTGGCTCGTGGTGATCAGTTACAACAACAGTCATTCCCAGCTCCGTAGCTTTAGCAACCGCATTTACGGCAGCTATACCATTATCGCAGGTGATTATGGTATGTATACCATCATTATAAGCTTTATCTATTATTCTCTCGTTTATCCCGTATCCGTCATTGATTCTGTGAGGTATATCAACGGAAACATTTGCCCCCGCTCTTTTCAGCCCATCGTACAGGATATAAGTAGACATGACTCCGTCCACATCATAGTCGCCCACAACACGGATGTTCTCTCCATCCTCAATGGAGCTCATTATTATATCAACACCCAGCTCCATATCCATCATCAGCTCAGGTGCATAGGTACTCTCAAGAGTTCCATATATGTAATTTTCAAAATCAGTATCAGTAACAACATCTCTGTTTCTGATAACCCTTGCGACTACTGGATCTATGCCGTACTTTTCCGATAGAGCCTTGAAGTCCGCATTCTTAGCATATATACGCCAGTCCTGATGCATGATGGTCTCCTTTCTCTTTTTTTATAAAGAAAACAGGCATTTCTAAATCTCATATTAACAATTATTTTTCTTAACATGTTAAAGAGATGGTGAAATATGTTCAATATAAACCTTTTTTCTAAAAAGAGTACCCCTTAATACAATTATTTCTCAATTTTCATATTATAAAGTCAATGAAATGTGCAATATAAAAAGACTCTATAAAAATGGTATCCCAATTATTCAAAATAAAGGGTACCATTTTAGAATTTTTTAAAATATTTGCACACTATAAAGTCAATAAACAAAATTGAATGCAGAATAGTCAAAAACTATTTAAATAAAAATGATACAAGGGGATGAGGGTAAACCTCATCCCCTAAATAATCATTTAGAAAATATAGATAAATTCCTGTTTTCTTCTCAAAAAGAAGCTTTTATACTATACTATTTCTTTGCTGTCTCAACAGCTGCTTCTTTCTTAACAACATGCTTTCTAAGCCACAGCCACAGTGGTCCTGTTATACAGATAGATGAATATGTACCTGCAACAACACCGACCATAAGTGTGAAGGTGAATTCCTTAAGTGAAGCAACACCGAGGATATTCAGCATGAATATTGTCATAAATGTAGTCAGGTTTGTATAGATGTTACGAGTAAAGGTTTGTGAAATACTTGTATTAACTATCTCATCATATCCAACCTTCTCAATATTCATTGACTTCAGATTCTCTCTGATACGGTCAAAGATGATGATTGAGGAGTTGATTGAGTAACCTACGATTGTAAGCATACATGCGATAAATGTACCACCTACTGTGAGGTACAGAGCCGCATATGCAAAGAATACAAACATAACATCGTGAATAAGTGCAAGCACGGCACTGGCACCGAATCTAACATCGTTGAATCTGATGGCGATGTAGATAAGCATCAGGATAGATGCTATAACAACGGCCAGAATAGCGTCTCTCTGAGTCTCCTGGCTGATTGTGCTGGAGATATTCTCTGAATCGATCTTGTCATCAGTAATCTCAAATGTCTCTTTCAGCTTACCGGCAAGTTCCTTACGCTTACTCTCATCAAGGTTTGTTGACTTGAATACAACCTGATTTGAATTATCAACTATCTGAATCTGAATCTTGCTTGAATCAATACCGATCTCGTCAAATACAGGAAGAACCTTCTGCTCAGCATCCTGAAGTGACATAGGCTCGTTAAATGTAACTGAAGTAGATGTACCACCACTAAACTCAAGTGAGAAGTTAAGTGTATTTCCACGAGTTCCGATTCCCTTGTTTATTCCAAGGAATGCAATAGCTGCAACAATAATTATTGCAGAAAATGTACCTGCATAACGGAAGCCCTTTGTATACTTAGTGATCTTAGGCTGCTTAGCAGCACCGTAAAGCTTTTTATTTACAAGTCCAAGGTTAACAAATGAATTAAGCAGTAATCTTGTTATAATAAGTGCTGTGAACATGGAAAGGATGATACCGAGAATAAGTGTTCTGGCAAAGCCCTTAACTGTACCTGTACCCATGATAAGGAGTACGACACCTGCTATGATTGTTGTAATATTTCCATCGATAATAGCTGACATAGCCTTCTCAAATCCGGCCTTAACAGCTGTTTTAACTGTTTTTCCCTGTCCTATTTCTTCCTTGATACGAGTGAAGATAATAACGTTCGCATCGACGGCCATACCTATGGAAAGGATGATACCGGCAATACCCGGAAGGGTAAGTGTTATATGAAGTGAATTAAGGAAGAACAGCTCAAGAACTGTATATACTGAAAGTGCTATAGCTGATATAAATCCCGGGAATCTGAAGATAATGATCATCAGAAGGAATATAAGGCATAAGCCTATAGCACCTGCTATAAGAGATGTTCTGAGAGCATCAGTACCAAGCTTAGCACCAACTACCTGTGAAGACAGCTCTGAAAGAGTAAGAGGAAGAGCACCGATCTTGATTGTATTAGCAAGATTTGAAGCCTCCTCATAGTCAGCCATACCATCAATCTGAGCACTACCTCCGGATATCTGCTCACGAACATTAGGAGCACTGACTACATTACCGTCATATACTATATATATAGGTTTTCCAACATTTGCACCGGTTACATCTGAGAACTTCTGAGCTCCCTCATCATTGAACTGTAAGGAAACTATGTACTCATCTTCACCGGTATTTTCCTGATAACGTCCACCCTGTGCATTCTTTACGTCAGAACCTGTAAGAGCAGCCTCGTATTCCTCACCGGCAGCAAACTTCTCATAGTTCTCCGGATCGATGAATTCAAGTTTACCGGGACGTCCCAGTGCATCAAGAATATCGTTAGGATCATACTTACTTGTATCTACAGGTATTTCTGCTACAATACGTCTCTTACCCTGCTGATATACTTCTGCGTCAGGGCTGTAGGTATCAACTCTTCGCTGAAGCTTATCAATAGTAGTTTTGATTTCTTCTTCTGTAGCATTGTCCTCAAGAACTTCATAGGTTACACTGACACCACCCTGGAGATCCAGACCAAGTGGAATATCCTTAGCAAGACCAATTCTGTCCTTTCCCAGTCCCTGTAGAACTGCATAAACTCCTCCGGCTGTAAGCGCTGCAAAGATAAGCAGAGCTATTACCGCATTTCTTTTTGCCTTCTTCATGTTGTTTCTCCCTTGTTACATTTTTATATCATAAGAAACTGCCTCAGCAATTTCCAAAATATCGAAATACTTTTTTATCACTTATTCTTACATATACCCTTTTTATTGAAGGTATAACGTACACCATCTATTTTAATGGTTCGACTCTTAGCATACCAGCCTGATGTATCCTTATACATCCAGCCATCCTCTGTTTCTTCCCAATAGCCCTGGAATCTTCTCTCCCATTTACCATTGGAGGACAGATATCTTCCGTCGATCCACTGCTTCTCAAGTCTTTCACCTTCGTCAGTAAAGTAATACCATTCATTCTTTACTCTGTGCCAGCCATCTGTAATAGCATAACCCTTCTTATTGAAGTAGTAATATGCTCCGTCAATCCTCAGCCATTTATTCTTGGCTCTCCAGCCTGAAGAATCACCGAAGGATTTCTTGCCTGTCAGAGATGTGTACCACTGACCTGAGAGCTTACGTTTCTGCTTGCCCTTCTTATTATAGTATCTTCCGTTATACCACTCACTCTTATGCCAAGACTTCTCTATGGTAAGAGCTTTATCCTTTTTAACACCATTCGGTGCAGTAGCTGTAATTACTACCTGTCCTGCTGATACGGCTGTTACAACACCCTTATCATTGATCTTTGCCAGTTTCTCATCTGACGTGGACCAGGTAATAGCACAACCTTCTGATGTAGCAGGTGTAACTGTGGCAGCTAAAGTCATCAGCTGTCCTTCTTCCAGTACATCATCCTCTTCGTGGTCTATAATAACTGACGATACCGCCATATTCTTTATATGTATCTCAGTAAGCTTAAGTACTGTAGTCTTGTTAGCCTTTCCGTTATCCTTTATACCATACTTCTTCTGGAAAGCCTTTACAGCAGCCTTGGTAAGAGGACCATAGGCTCCATCAACAGTAAGCCCGGCATTATTTACCTTATTAAGAGCTTCCTGAAGCCACTTTATTGCTTCACTGTTTGAGCTTGTAGTGATCGTATCACTCTGAAGTGCATAAGGATATCCCGGATTAGTCTTCATTCCCTGCTCTACCTCTGGAGGATAGACGGGAGTAGTCGGATCTGTAACCATACTGTCCTGATTAGGAAGTGTCACTTTACCCGGTCCTACTACATTACTGTAGGTGACTCCGTTTATTATATTCGGCTTTATAACCGCAACTATCTTGGATGCACCATACCATTTAAGGGAATCCATAACTGTTCCTCTGGTGGAATTAGATGCATGGATCATCATCTTATTACCACTGGCATCAATAGCACCTATACCGGCATGTCCCGGTCTGCCCTTGCTGTCGGGATTAGTAAGAATGATACAACCCGGCTGTACAACATCTATACTGTTACCGAGATATACTCCGTACTTGGAGATATTATCCTTCATATCCCAGCAGTCTCTTATGCCCATCTTTATAAAGTCCAGACCATGTCTCTTCATAATAGCGCACACAAAACCGGAGCAGTCACAGCCCTTGTTAAGATCTGTACCACCATATACATATGGTGTCTTCTGAACCCAGCTCTGTGCATCTGCTACTATCTCGTTTGCAGTCGCAGCTTCAACACCCCTGCCATTATTAAAAGACATAAATGGTACGGATGTTATAATAAATGCCACTATAAGCAATAATGAAATTGTTTTTCTGATATTTTTCATATAATTATCCTTCTAAAACAGCAACCTTTATTGTAGCATCTACATTTCCTCTCGTAAAGTTTTTTTTTATTCCTTTACAAAAGTAAGGGGCATGCCCATATAGACATGCCCCCGATTATTATATTTTTCTGCCGGTTTAATTAGTGACCGGATTTCTTCTGCTTGCTAAGAAATGCAAGTATTGCGGCAATTGCAACAACCAGAACTGCTGCTATACCGAGGATCATCCAAAGGAATGTATGACCATAGCTGAACTGCATCTCGATAGAAGACTTATTTCCTGCTCCATCACTGGCAGCAGCTTCAAGCTTATATCTTCCTCGCTTGTCTATTTCGAGTACGCATTCATTTCCGGATACAGCGATTGTCTCGCCATTTAACTTAACATAGTCAAGATAATCATCGTCCAGCTCAACTGATACAGTTACCTTTCCGGCATCCTTGAGAACTGCGCCATCCTCAGCACCTGTTACAATGATGTTCGGCGCTATGGTATCAAGTATAAATGATACCTCTCTTGTGGATGTGTGTCCCATTTCATCAGTAGCTTCTATTCTAAGTACATGAGCACCATCTGAAAGAGCTCCTGATCCATCGTACAGATTACCATCCATGTACATCTTGATCTCACATACTGTCAGGTCTGTTACCAGCTCCTCAAGCGGCTTATCAAGTGTGAAGGAATTAACCTTTGTACCATCATAAGCACTGAGGTCGTCGATTACAGGCGGTGTCTTATCAATTGTGAAATGTACTGTCTTCGAATCTGTATTTCCGGCCTTATCTGTTGATGTTACAGTGATATCATAGATTCCATCTTGAGTAAACATCTTTGTAAGTGTTGATATCTTAGCACTGTCTGAAGGGAAAGCATCGAAATCGATCTTCTTTTTTTCTCCAGATATATCAGTTACTGTTCCATCTACAGTTACCTTGTTGGTCAGATAGAATGTCTCATCTACCTCAACTCCAAGCTCAACATTCTTATTAGTCTTATCGTAGTTATTAACACCTGAAAGTGTAATAATCGGCTTGGATCCATCAAGGATAAATGTATACTTTTCGCTTGCCTCGTTTCCGGCTTTATCTCTTGCTGTAAATACACATCTGTATTCACCGTCTTCGGTAAAGGTTTCTGTTAAGGAATCGCTTGTACCTCTAGGTGAGAAGTTAATTGTCTTATAATGCTTTTCTGTATCTCCGTCAACCTTTCTATAAACATCGATCTTGCTTACTGCCAGGTCGTTAAAGAAGGTTTCCTTGATACTGAAGGTTACATCTACATCTGTCTTGGATGCTCCGTTAGAAGCATTGCTTGTTATCTCAAGCTGAGGTGCTGTACGGTCAACTCTGAACTTAGCCGATGCAGGTGAACTGCTGTTTCCGGCCTTATCAACTGCTGTAAACTGAACATCATAATCAGCTTCAGCATCGAAGCTCTGTGAACCTTCGCTTACCTTAGATGAACCTCCGCCTGCTCCTGTGCTGGATACCGTCATGGTTATATCATCAGGATCCTTATTAGCATCCTCAACGGTTACTGTTACAGAACCTGTACCATTAGTTGTAACGATATCTCCTGAGCCTGTGCCATTTACTGAAGCACTGACTGAAGGTGCAGTCTTATCAATATAGAAATCAAGTATTCTTGAACCACTCTTATAGCTTACGGTATTTCCGGCCTTGTCCTCGATGGTCATCTTAATTACGTGATGTCCTTCGTCGGTTATCTTGGCTGTACCCTTTCCATAACCATCATCCTCAGTCCAGTCAGGAATGATTTCCTCGTCGCCGTCTGTAATGGTTACAGAATCCATACCATAATCGAAGTAGTTAAACTCTATAGTTACGCTTTCGTTGTAATACTGACCATACTCATAAGCTTCCTGATTCTTGCGCTGCTTGAACTTGTTAACCTTGTTAACATATGAAGCATTGAATCTGCTGAACTTAGGTGGCTTGTCAGTCTTAATATACATATTACCAACAGGATTTGTCTTATCTATATAGAATCCTATTGTCTTGGACTTTTCATTTCCGGCCTTATCAACAACCTTGTAAGTAATTGAATACTTACCCTGTTTCTTAAAGGTGAAAGGTCCCTTGCCATTTTTTACTTCTTCAGAATAGTTACCGTTAAAAGCATCGTACTGGATAGTTGCAGTAACATCCTTCTTATCTTCGTTATCATCCTTAACAACTACGTTAGAGGTTACATTTCCTGAGAAATAATCATCCTTGGAGTTATATTCCTTTGAATTAACCTTTGTAGTAAGCTTTGGCTTAGTTCTATCGATAACAAATGTCTTGGTTGTCTTTGCTTCGTTTCCTGACTGATCCTTTACAGCTAAGGTAACTGAGTGAGTTTCCTCTGTAGTAGCATTGTAAGTAGCTACTGCCTTTCCATCCTTGATAGACCAGTTAACATTTACCTTTTTATCATTATCAGTAACTGTTATGTCCTTCTCAAGAACTGTTGAATCGTCTATTGTAAGTGAAAGCTCTACGCTGTCCTGATTGAAATATCCCTCAATCTTAAGAGGCTTTGTTACTATCTCAATCTTAGGAACAGGATCTGACTTATCAACTGTATATCCGATACTCTTGGAGTTCTCATTTCCGGCCTTATCAATTGCCTTTACTGTAATTACATACTTACCTTCTTCGCTGCAGATGAAAGGTCCTTTACCCTTCTTTGTATCAGTGGTTTCTGTTCCATCAAATGCAGTACGCTTAATGGTAGTTGTTACATCGTTCTCGTCTTCATTTGTATCCTTTACCTGGATAGTAAGTGTTGCAGTATTGTCGAAGTACTCACTTGACTTGTCATATACCTTTGCATTTACGAGTGTTGTAATCTCAGGTAATGTCTTATCTATGGTAAATGATACTGAATCGGATCTGGAGATTCCTCCGGAATCCTTAGCGGTAAATGTTACCTTATAATTTCCTTCTATCGAAAGTGTAGCTGTACCAAACCAGCTTCCGTCATCCTGCTTATTCCATGTAGGATTAACCTCATGATTCTCAGAATCGGTTACTGTTAACTGGGTTTCGCTTGTGATTGTTGCATCACTGGCTGTGAACTTAAGAGTTACATTATCCTTATATATTCTTGGATAAGCGCTCTTAACAGCACTGTCAGGACTTACTATAGTAATCTTTACTTCAGGAGGTACAGTATCAACCTTGAACTGTGTTTCCTTAGTTGTTGTTAATCCTGATTTATCCTTTGCTACTATCTTCAGTGAATAAGTAGCTGTATCAGATACTGAGGTTTCGAGAATCTCACTGATCTTCTTACCGTTAAAGCTTGTATCAGTACATACCTTAGTTGTTGAACCATCTGAAAGAGTTACTGTGTATTCAGCTATCTCACTTGGAGTATCTGATACGGTATATGTAACCTTAGGCTCTGTCTGGAATACAAAGTTCTTTATTGCATCGTCTGTCTTATCACCAACAGTAAAGGAAATTGTTGGATATGTCTTATCAACATACCAGGTTCCTGTATAAGTACCAGGTGTATTCTCTGCATTATCCTTAACTACAAACTTAACAACTGTACCTGCAGAACTAGCAGATTCATTTACTGTAGCAAGGAATATTCCTGCAGCAGACATATCACTGGTATAATCAGTCTTTTCTGTTCCCTCTGCAGTGATTGACTTGATTCCTGAAGAAATCGTACCATCACTAACAGTTACAAGAAGAACCAGCTTGTGATACCACTGCTTTGAGCCATCCATATCTCCGGCTTCACTTGAAGAATCGACTTCTACAGATGCTGTAGGAGATGTTATATCAACATGTCTGATATCTGAAGTATCGCTCTTAAAGTTGCCGTTTGCATTCTCCACATACAGTGTGATCGCAATATCCTTCTTTTCAACTATTGGATAATTGTATTCATATGTATACTTATTCTTTCCTGTAGCATCATCTGTTCCGGCAGATGATAATGTAACTGTTGAAGCTCCTGAACCATCATCAATAGTAGCTGTTGTTATAGGAACTTCAGATATAATTGTATAGTTAATCTTAGCAACAGGAGTGGTCTCTCCCCATTTGAAGAAGCCATTTACTGCCTCAGGAGTAATATCTGATTCAACACTTATAGTCTCATCATAATAGTTAATTAATACAGTGTATGTATCACTCTGGTTACCGGCCTTATCCTTTGCGTAGAATGTAACAGTTGTGCTGCCACCATTTTCCTTGCTGGAATCAGCAGGTATTTCTACTGAATATTTATCATCTACAAGACCAACTTCCTGCTCTGTACCATCAGCTACTTTGAAGTATACTTTGTCTACTCCACTACCATTAGAATCGTCTGACTGCTTATCAACGATAGCTGCTTTTGCTATTGATAATGAGGCAGATTCACGACTTGTAATCTTATTAGGTATAGTTACATTAGTACCACTGGCTATAGCACCTCCACCATAAGTAGAATGTGAAGACTGCTTTACAGTTACTTCTCCTGTAAGAGCAGGAGCTTTATCATCATAGAATATGCTGTATTTACCTGTTTCAGCTGTCTTACTATAGCTGCTGGTAGCTTTTATCATGTAAAAGTTTTTACCAGGTGTCAAAGTAACAGGGAAGCTATAAACTCCTTCGGAACCTTCAGAAGTACTTGCGACATTTGTTCCACCTGATGTAGATGTAGCTGATTCAGAAACAGTAAAGAGTTCAGCTAAGCTGATGGATGCACCTGAATCAGAAGCACAGCTTAAACCTGCACTTATAGTAGCACTGGCTGACTTAGCATATTTTAATTCATCAGCTCTTGCTGAAGCATTTTCATCAATAGTATATGACTCGGAATATACTGAAGGAGTTCCGTCACCGTAATTTACATTTACTGTAACTGTCTCTGTTGCTGTTCCGTCTGAAACAGTAACTGTGTAAGTTGGAGTTTTTGCATTATTGCTTACATCTCCTGCAATTTTGAAACTATTTGTTGTGCTTCCATCAGACTTTGCAGAAGATGCAGGTCCACCGGAAGGATCAGTAATTGTTAATGTTGCATTTTTATCTGTTTCAATAGATATTGTTAAGTCTACAGTAGGATTAGCTTTTCCATCAGTTGGAATTGTTATCTCACTGGTAGATCCGTTATATGTATTTGTTCCATCAGTGGCAGAAACTGTTTTAACTATATAGAAATTACGAGTTAAGTTCTGTGTTGTATCTGAACCGATTTTTGTTTCACCAACCGTTACAGTTCTTGTAACAGTATAATCTCCATCACCTGAACAGGTTTTATCTGCATTGATACTATCATTTACAGCAGAAAGAGTGGTATCTGCTACAACCACTGCGCCATCCTTTGATAAGGTGTATTTTGTACTTCCGTAATTCTCTCCTGAAGTAGGATATGAACTATCTACAAATGAAGCCACTTTATTATCCTGATCAACAGATGTGGTGATTTCATCCGGAATATAAGTTTTAACAGTTATCTTTACAGGTTCAGTCTTTGATTCTCCACCTGTAGCCTTTCCCAAACCATCAGCTTCAGTGGTAAAATCTGTATTACCAACCTTATATGCTGTTACTTTTTCTACTACTTCAAGAGTAGCAGTTGTGGTATCTGCTGCTGAAGTAACATATCCTGAAGCAACATTAGTGCCTTTCCAGCTTGCTGTTGTTTCGGACACTTCTGAAACTATTAATTCGTCTATAGTTACATTGTCAGGCTTTGGATTGTCCGTATCATAGCTAAACTTATCATCTAAAGCATAGTCTATCTGTTCAGGATTTTCTCCTTCTGCTGGTATAGTTCTTTTATATGCTTTAAATGTACCGGTTTCATGTTCACCCTCTTCACGGGATGATGCATCAGGCAGTTTAAACTTAACCCCCTTAGCCGGAACATTTATAGTCAGGCTTTGATCATCCTTGGTAACATCCACTTTACCATCGATGAATCCATCGTCGGTATAAGATACTTCCTGTGGATCACCATCAGCCTTTACCTTGTCCCCACGATGATTTATGTAGATGACAGAAAGCACCATAACAAGTGCCATGACTATAGCCAGGACACGTATATGTATTGGCCTTTTCGCTCTCACCTTTCTAAAGACTTTTCTCATTGAAATCCTCCCCTTTGGCTTCTATAAGCTCTCATCTGTATGTACAATTGTTTCACTGTACAGAACAGTAATTCCTTCTAGATTTACCTTTCTTCTAGGTCTTATGGAATCCTCATTAGGTGCCATATCGGATTTAAGCACCGCGGTCATTTCAGGATTATACACTCCATATACTTCATCTTCAGAGAGCTTACTTCCCATATCCTCAGTAAGCACATCTGTTTCTATCTCTTCATCTAAATCATCATCATATAGATCAGCACGGGCTGCCGTTGTTCTCAGGACATCTGTGATATCCTCTTCCGCACCGCCTACGGTGGAAATTGTTGGCTTAAGAACATCTGTTGATTCTTCTTCTGATGATACACCGTATCGGGCTGCCTTCGATACTTTCTCAGCTGTTTCAGCAGTTACATCAGCTGTTTCATCTTCTGAAAGAACAGCTGTTGCCTGTTCTTCTTCAAGTACTGAGGTTGCCTCTTCTCCGGCATCACTGCTTGTACTTTTCTTGTATTCATTGTATGTGAGAAGCTCTGTCGATTCCTCTGCCTCAGCAAGTTTCCTCTGCTTCTCAGCCTCCTGAGCCTTCTCAGATACCACTTTGGCATCCTGTCTTGCCTTCTCAGCTATATCCTCCATACTTTCAGAGGACTTCTTCATGCTCATCTTGCTGTTTCTCTTAAGCGCTGAAGATGTATCGGCTGCTTTGCCTCCTACATCTCTGGCAAGTATGGCGCTTTCCTTGGTCCTGGACCTTCTTCCGGAAGGTCTCATACCACCGCTTCTTATTTC
>JAFWSY010000238.1 GCA_017519155.1 Eubacterium sp. | reverse complement strand
GGTAAATCCCATACCCTCTTCTGTAGTTGCCTTTATATTAATTCTGTCTTTTTCTATTTTAAGTGTCTCAGCTATCCTATCTCTCATTTCCTCAACAAACGGTGCCATCTTAGGTTTCTGAGCAATAATAGTTGCATCTATATTACCAACACTGTAGCCTGCCTCGTAAAGCATATCTCTTACATGCTCCATAAGCACCATGCTGTCAGCATCTTTAAAGCTGTCATCTGTATCCGGAAAATGTCTTCCTATATCTCCGAGAGCAGCCGCTCCCAGCAGGCTGTCCATTATAGCATGCACCAGACAATCTGCATCAGAATGTCCTAGAAGACCTTTTTCATAAGGAATCCTTACTCCGCCAAGTATCAGCGGTCTTCCTTCCACAAGCTTATGAACATCATATCCCATTCCGATTCTCATTTTATTCCTCCCAGACAACGTCGCTTCCGTCATCTATATATTTACCATCAAGATAAACCTTAACTGCTGTTACTATATTTGATACACCCAGAAGAACCATAAGTACACCGACTATAATAACAAATACTTTAGCTGCACTTATCGGCATGATTATAAGTATGATACCGAGCACCAGGGTAATGATATCATTTATTATATAAAACATAAATTTATCACTGATTCCCTTGATCTCATATGCATCATGAATCCTGAGTGCCGAGTTGACAAGAATTATAATTCCCAACAGTTTTATTATAAATGCAGCCACCGTACCGGCAGATGCTATACATATTATTCCCAGAACAATAAGTATAATGGAAATCGCCAGAGTTACTGAAGAATAAGCTGCTATCAGTGTTCCCGACATAATAAGTCCGATAACCACAAAAACAATTCCGATTATTCTGACTGTAAGTCCGATGGCATTTCCCGGCAGCATAATAAAAAACATTCCGATAATTATCATTATTAATGGTACTGCAAGAGACGCCATATTTTTAGACAGAAAATCTTTTACCGATTTTTTATTCATAATAGAGATGTTCTCCTTAACTGCTTTACATTCTAAACAGTATACATTCTTTCTACTTTTAAATCAATTATATTTAATCATTTAGACACTTCACTTCGTTGAGGATATTATCTATGCTGTTTCCGTTGCATGCTCCCATATACTCTGTGTAAAAATCCTCATAATCCTGTTCGCTGTAATCAAAATAGGTCTTATCGACGAGAATCCTCTCCAACTCCTCTTCTGTTTTAGCCAGCGGAGCAGGAAAGCTTTCTATATCCACGTAAAAACCACGCGTCTTTTTATATTCTTCTAAATCAGGAGTAAAAAGAATAAATGGTTTTCTGAACAGACAGTAATCAAACAGAATTGATGAATAGTCCGTAATCAGAATACTGGTTACAGGGAATAGATCCTCAGAAGACATTGACATGGCTCTTTCGCTTCTGTACTCCGGATACTTATTCATAAGATGCGGATGTGGTTTGATTATCAGAAAATAGTTCTCATCCAGTTTTTCAAATACTCTCCTGATACCATCCATTCCCACACATTTGGGATCAGCTGCATTTCCGCTGAAAGACGGTGCATAGAGAACCACTCTTTTTCCTCTGGCATCCGGATAGAGATTATAGAATTCCTCTCTTCTCTCAAGATTCCAGTCATCATCAAAATAAACATCCGTTCTGGCAAGGCCTACAGCCTTAGTTATTCCCTTAGGAAGCTTCAGCGCATTTTCCCAAACAGGTATGCACACCTCAGAACTTACTGTAACAAGATCATAATTAGCTGTTACATCACCCTTATAGTTTTCAGGAATATCATCAGGTGTATCATATCCCATTTTCTTAAGCAGCCCGCCGGAATGCCACAGCTGGATCACTTTTGTCTCAGGTCTCTTCTTACAGGAAGACACAGGAAGAAAATAGATGCAGATATATACATAACCTGCAGCCGCATATTCTTTCATAAAACTTTTCAGGAAATGTATCAGCTCGCTGTTAGACATCTTGGACATATCTTTGCAAAACAGTCTTACATCATATCCCTCTTCCTTCATTCTTTCATACATAGCCTGCATACTGTATGGCACAGAATCACTATGCATATCTGCAAATATAACTCTGTTTTTATCCACCTCTGTATGTCTGACAGCCTTTTTATATACTGAAGGAAGATATACATTCTGAATAAGCATTTTTATATGCTGTTTTATCTTAAAGCCGATACTACTCATTATTGATAATACCCTCTATAGAATCAGTATCAATACCTATAATATTTGCATTATTTCTTTCGGCAGCTGCATTTGTGGAATTAGCTGCGTTTTCATCCCTGGTAACACCGGTTGAAGAAGTAGATACTCCCTGTGTATCATCCTCCGGATTTGTAAGGGCCGACATATCAGGAGCAACCATTCCTCCGCTTTCAACTGTCTGTTTGAGTATATCCACTTCGGAATTCAGACTCTCTATCTTCTTCTCCATGGCTGACTGTTTTGCCGCATAATCGGTATTCTTGGTAGTCAGTCCCTCTACCTCAAGATTGAGATTCTCTATCTGATTATTCTTTGTGGAAATAGTCTGATTATATGATGTTTCCAGTTCTCTAACCTTTTCTTCATAATCACTCTTAAGATCAGGTGATATCAGAAAATAAAATACAAGAAGGCCTATGACTATTCCCGCTATCATATATATATTGGAAAATCTGGCAAGACTCTGATCTTTATATCTCTGAAGCCTCAGTATTCTCGTCTTCTTCTGCTCTCCCGGGAATATCTTTTTTGCTGGTCTTCCTTCAGAAGAT
>JAFWSY010000237.1 GCA_017519155.1 Eubacterium sp. | reverse complement strand
GCCGGGTAATTTCTGTCGGTACCACAAGCACCAGGACAATGGAAACGGTTGGTACAGCACAAGGTTTACATAAAACTAAATCCGGTGAGCCCTATGATGAAAGTAATGAATTAAAGCCTGCCAGCGGCTGGACCAATATTTTTATATATCCGGGCTATGAATTTAAGGTGGTTGACAGTCTCATCACAAACTTCCACCTTCCCGAATCTACACTGATCATGCTGGTATCAGCCTTTTATGAAAGAGAGGCGGTTATGAAGGCATACAAAGAGGCTGTAGATGAAAGATATAGATTTTTCTCATTTGGAGATGCCATGATTTTGTTATGAAAAATGTTCGTGACAGTTTAAAGCTTTTCAGATTTAATATTCTTAATATACTGCTGTTTGAAGTATTTCTTTCAGTGGTTTCTTTTGCTGTCCTGATTCCGCTTTATTACGCATTTACCAATCTTGCAATCAAACTCTCCGGAATCTCGTACATGACCAAGGAAAATGTGGCAAAATTCTTTAAGGCTCCGTCTACCTATGCATTTATCCTATGTATGCTTGTATTTATAGCAATGTATATAATGATAAATGTATCCGCAATAAGCTATTCTTACAACAGAGCAAATTATCTCAAAAAAACCGGTCCCATCAGAATGATGCTTGTGGGTATCCGTTCGGCTGTCAGGATGATGCGTCCCCGTAATTATCCCATGATTCTTTTTATACTCTGTTATCTGCCTGTTATAGGAAATGTAATCTTAACTTTCAGTCTGCTTAACATCAGAGCTCCGTACATTATAGATATTCTTTCCTATAATATGTATATTACTATAGTAGTTCTGAGCATTTACGGATTAATAGTTCTATTTTCTCTGAGATATATCTTTGTAATACATATATATAATGTAGAAAAAGTTGATTATTTCGAGGCCATAAAGAAATCAAAGGAAATACTTAAGGGAAACAGGGTCAAGGTTCTGGCGGGCGTATGCAGCTGGCTTATCGTCATGCTTGTTCTTCCCGGTCTTCTTTCATATATATACAGCGGACCGATATTGTACAGCGTTATTCATTCGGAACTTGCCATCAGGGTTACGGGTGTTATATATGAAACCATTAGAATAGTGGGCGTAGTTATCTATGCAATTTTCGGACTGCCGCTTATTTATTCCTTTATATGTAATTCCTATTATGATCTGATACCTAAGAAAGAAAAAGCTCCTAACATAGATGATCTGGACTCGTCTGATCCGAAAAATAAGAAACGTATCGGGATTAAGTCCTTCGCAGTGGTTCTTGCGGTAGCCATCATCATGGACGGAGGTTTCTATCTTCTTAAAAGATATAATGTTATTTCCATTAATGCCGATTATCTGAATAAGGTTAAAGTCACTGCTCACAGAGGTGATTCCAAAAAGGCGCCGGAGAATACACTGGCAGCCTTCGAGAAGGCCATCGAAAACGGTGCTGATGTAATAGAGCTGGATGTGCGTGAGACCAAGGACGGCGAGATAGTGATTATGCATGATGAAAGTCTGAAGCGTACCTGTGGAGAAAATGTAAAGGTTGGTAATCTTACTTATGAAGAGCTGCTTAAGTACAGTCCTACGGCTGCATATAAGGGCAAGCATAAGGATGACTATGTGGATGAGAAAATACCAACTCTCCGGGAAGCTATAGAGCTTATCGGTGACAGAGCTGACATCAATATCGAGCTAAAACCTGCAAAGACTGACAAGCACTTGGAGGAAAGCGTTGCACAGATCATAGGGGAGTACGATTACTATGATCATTGTGTGGTTGCCTCCCTGGTATATAAATCAATAAAGAAAACAAAAAAGGCGGATCCCAGGATAAAGACTATCTATGTAATGGCCATGGCCATGGGAGATTTCTACAGCCTTAAATATGCAGACGGTTTCAGCATAAAGCACAGATTCATCAATCGTGAGGTAATAAAGAATTCTCACAAAGCAGGCAAGGAGGTCTATGCCTGGACCATAGATGACAAAGAAGTTCTGGAGAATATGATGCTCCTGAATGTGGATTCAATCATAACCAATAACCCTGGCTATATACGAAGAGCTATGTATGAGAATTATTATGGTGACACTCTGATCAAGAGAATAAATGTATTTTTAGAAGGTCAGCTTTGACATAGATGCTTTCTTATACTATACTTGTATATTGTCTGTTCCGGTCTTGCGGTTTTGTTTAGCAATTGCATGGCAGTAACCGATAAAAAGACATATTCGTGTCACTATCAAGGAGAAAATATGATACACTATTTTATAGTTTTTTTTATATCAATGGTACCATTGGTTGAGCTGAGACTGGCTATACCCTACGCAATCGGTCATGGGCTCAACGTTCCCATTTCATATCTTATAGCCATAGTGGGAAATATGATTCCTGTGCCAATCGTCTTCTTTTTTGCAAGAAGAGTTCTGGAGTGGGGAGCAAAAATTGAATGGCCCAAGGGTCTTGGCTGGGTAGGAAAATTCTTTAGATTCTGCCTGGATAAGGGTGAAAAAGGCGGAAAAAAGCTTACTGCTAAAGCAGGAAGAAGTACATATGTTGCGCTTTTTCTGTTTGTGGGAATTCCCCTTCCGGGAACCGGTGCCTGGACAGGTACACTGGCTGCAAGCTTACTGGATATGGATTTTAAGAAGAGCGTTATAGCCGTTCTGGGAGGAATAGTTCTTGCCGGAATTATTATGGGACTCAGCAGTGCGGGACTCTTCAGTGCTATACGTGCCCTTTTCTAGATTTGATCTGGGACTATCCGTATGCCATATGGTGTCAAAAAGTGCTTTTGACATTTACATCGTATAATAAGGAAATAATATGAAAAACAAGACAATGATAAAAAGAATATCTGCAATCATGATCTTCTGTATCATTCTTTCCCTTGCCGGATGCGGTAAGAAAAAGGAAGAACCTACGACAGAAACAACAGAATCAGGTGAGCTGGGACTTACGGACTCTGATGGTTTTGTGACAGTAAAAGATTATGTGGCAACTCTTCAGGATAATGTAAGGATCAGAAGAGAGCCGAAAGAGGATGCAGATGTATATATTACTCTGGACAAAGGAGTAGACCTTACCCGTACCGGTATTAAGGATGAATGGACCAGAGTGCTTTTAAATGGAAGCAGCTTCTATGTTCAGTCCAAGTATGTTGAGGAGACCAAGATAAACTGGGCTACCGAAACTGAGGTGGACAGAGCTACACATGTGGTATATATAGATCCGGCAAAGCAGATAAGTGAGGACATGACCTTTGAACCCGTCAGTCCTGAGATAGATGCACCTGCCGGCGCCGCAAATGCGACCTATACGGATGCTACAGGAATGAAGAGGAAGATGACTTCTTCGGCAGTGGGGGTTGATTCAGGCGTTTTTGAATATGACATAACCATGAAGATAGCTGAATATCTTAACGCTGAGCTGGTTAAGAGAGGCTATACGGTTTATATGTCCAGAACCACCAATAACGTGGATCTCAGCAATGCAAAGAGAACCCAGATGTCAAATGCCTGTGGAGCGGAAATCTATGTCAAGCTTCAGACTCCTTCGGTAAATGATCCTTCAGCATCGGGAATCCTGGGCTTTATAACTACTTCAACAAATTCTCATACTGCATCCAGATATCAGAATAATTATGAGCTGTGCTACGATATACTTAAAGAGGCCTGTGAGAATACAGATGCAAGAAGAATGGGAATATATGAAACAGACGATATGACTTCACTGAACTATTCAGATGTTCCGGCCACGGTTATCAATATGGGATTTCTTTCAAATGAGCTGGACGATGTATACCTGAATGATGATGGTTACAGAAAGAAGATGGCTCAGGGAATAGCAAACGGAATAGATCTGTATTTTGAAAAAGTACAATAAATAAAAAGGTGACAGTTGAACCAGGTTCAAACTGTCATCTTTTTTTGACTTGTAGAGCGAAACGTTTCACTCAAAATAAAAAGTAAAAATAACTGTTGACTAAAATGGCTAAAGGTGTAATAATACTCCTAAAGAGCGAAACGTTTCGCTATATATGAAAGGAGAAGAGTAAATGTTAAAAGGAATCCCCCCAATCCTGTCGCCGGAGCTTCTTAAGGTACTGGCAGAGATGGGGCACACAGACGAAATAACTATTGCAGACGGTAATTTTCCGGGACATTCCTTTGGGAAGCCGGTAATCAGACTTGACGGACATGGTGTACCCGAGATCCTTGACGCAATCCTGCAGGTGTTTCCCCTGGATACATATCCTGACAGAAACGGTGAGATGCATGCACCCTGCGTGCTGATGGCACTTGAACCAAACGATGTAGGAAAGCTTGAAACACCGATCTGGGATGAGTATAAGGAAATCGTAGCAAGATACGATGAGCGTGGTGCGGACGCATTTGAAGAAATCAATAAGTGGAAGTTCTATGATCAGACCAGAGAAAAATCCTGTGCGGTCATTATGACTTCAGAAAAAGCATTATATGCAAATATAATCCTCCGTAAAGGAGTTGTATAAAAAGAAAAGGAGAGACAAAACAATGGCAAAAATGATAGGTGCGATACTGCCGGGTAATTCCACAGTACAGTTAAAACAGTTTGATGTTCCGACTCCGGGACATGGACAGGTTGTAGTAAAAACCAAAGCTACAACAATCTGCGGAAGTGATATCCGCTGTATCTACAGAGAGCATACCGGAAAGGGTGCAGAGGGTTATATCCCGGGAATGATAGCAGGACATGAACCCTGCGGACTTATTGTAGAAGAAGGACCGGGATTAAAGAGATTCAAGAAGGGTGACAGAGTTATTGTTTATCATATCTCAGGCTGCGGTGTATGTAATAACTGCAGAAGAGGTTATTATATATCATGTACCAGTTCCTTCAGAGCAGCTTACGGCTGGCAGAGAAACGGTGGTATGGGTGAATACATACTGGCTGATGAGAAGGATCTCATCGCGCTTCCTGATGAGCTTACCTACAAGGACGGTGCACAGGTTGCATGTGGTTTCGGTACAGTATATGAAGCTATTGAAAAAATCGGTATAAGCGGAAATGATGCGGTTCTTGTAACAGGTCTCGGACCTGTAGGTCTTGCGACTCTTATGCTTTGCAAGGCCCTGGGAGCTAATCAGCTTATCGGTGTGGAAATGAATGATTACAGAATAGAGCTGGCAAAGAAGCTGGGACTCGTGGACAATGTATTTAAGCCGGGAGAGGATACTCTTGATAAGATCATAGAGGCAACAGGCGGAAGAGGTGTTGAGAAATCAATAGACTGTTCAGCTTCCGATCCGGGCAGACAGCTGGCTATTCGTGCAGCACATGACTATGGAAAGATAGCATTTGTCGGAGAGGGCGGAACATGCAACTTCAACCCAAGTCCTGATATCATTCATGGACAGAAGACTATTTATGGTTCATGGGTAACATCACTTTGGAGAATGGAAGAGCTGGTTGACAGACTGGTTCGCTGGGGCATTCATCCGGATGAGCTTATTACACATGAATTTCCTATAGATAAAGCTGGAGAGGCATATGCGCTCATGGCGTCCGGACAGTGCGGCAAGGTGGCTGTTGTATTCGGCGATCAGGATGAAAAATAAAAGGAGCAGAAGAAATGGTTGAGAGAATAGATATAACAAAAGTACCTACTCGTAAGCTTTATACAGGAGCTGCCATGCCGGCAATGGGCCTTGGTACATTTGGCTCTGACAAATACTCTCCACAGCAGATATCCGATGCGGTTTTCGGCGCCGTGAGTGCAGGTTACAGAATGCTTGACTGTGCCTCTGTTTATCAGAATGAGGACCAGATAGGACTGGTCCTTGAGAGGTTGTTTTCCGAGAAGGTTGTCAGCCGTGAGGAACTGTTTATAACTTCAAAGGTATGGAATGATCAGCATAGAGAGGTTAGAAAGGCTTGTGAAAAGAGCCTGAGTGATCTTCGTCTGTCATACATAGACCTTTATTTTGTACATTGGCCGTTCCCTAATTACCATGCACCGGGGTGTGATGGTGATTCGAGAAATCCGGATTCAAAGCCGTTTTCGGTAGATGAATTCATGGATACCTGGAGACAGTGCGAGGAGCTGGTGGATGCGGGACTTGTTCGCGCCATAGGAATGTCTAATATGACTGTTTCAAAACTGGAGCAGGTTCTGCCGCTTTGCAGGATCAAACCGGCTGCACTGGAAATGGAGTGTCATCCATCCTTCCAGCAGCAGGAGCTGTTTGACTATGCAATCAGTCATCAGATAGTACCTATAGGATTCTGTCCGATTGGTTCGCCAAGCAGACCTGAAAGAGACAGGACTGCAGAAGATATAGCAGATACGGAACTTGAAGAAGTAGTTACCGTAGCAAAGAATCACAATATCCATCCGGCAGTTGTATGCCTGAAATGGGCTGTGCAGAGAGGTATGTGTCCGATTCCATTTTCCGTAAAAGAACCACAGTATATTTCTAATCTGAAATGTACTACAGAGGATCCTCTTACAGATGAGGAGATGCTGCTTCTTGCGAAGGCTGACAGAAACTGCCGACTTGTCAAGGGCCAGGTGTTCCTGTGGCCGGGAGCTGATGACTGGACTCAGCTTTGGGACTAGTGTATCAGTCCTTTGATGAAGCTGAATTCTGGATACTTGCTTTATACTCCGTTGGACTGATTCCATAGGTCAGTTTAAAGGATTTGCTGAAATGGAATGGGTCGTTATAGCCTACGTGCTGGGCTATCTGCTGTATGGTAAGGTTATTATCATTAAGCAGCTGTTTGGCTATCCCCATTCTGTAACCTCGTATATATTTTGACGGAGGCATATTCTCTACTTTATTGAATATCTTCGTAAGGTAGGAAGAAGAAAATCCAAAATGTCTTGCTATGGTGTTAAGATCCAGTTCTTCAGAGTAATGGTCTTTGATATAGTCCTTGATGAGAGAAACTATTTCCGGAGGCGTAAGTGCTGATTCAGTGCTTACTCCTTCGGATTTCATTTGTTTGGAGATATCAATCAGGGACAGCTCCAGATTCTTTAATACCTGATGAAGCTCTTCATTATCCAGAGGCTTCAGGAGATAGTCCTTTACACCGTAATGAAGTGCCTCGCGGGCAAATTCAAAATCAGCATAACCCGTAAGGATGACGCATTTAACATGACTCATGTTTTTATATAATTCAGCAGCCAGCTCCAGACCGCTCATTACAGGCATGGAGATATCTGTAAATACAACAGCAGGAGGCTGTTTTTTTATTGCTTCAAGGGCATCCTCGCCATTTGAATATATTCCCACTACCTTAAAGCTGCTGTTCTCGGCTTCAATATGCTTTGCGATATTTCTTGCAATGAGATTTTCATCTTCAACTATGATTACCGGATACTTGTTATCCATACCTTTAATCCTCCATGTAATCCTCTGTCTGACTGTTTATAAATTCTCCTCCGATTGTTACCAGAGCGCCGCCACCCTCGGCATTTTCCAGTCTGAAGATCTGTTTTCCTTCATAGAGCAGTTTAAAACGAATATAAATATTCATCAACCCCATTCCGTTTATTTCCAGGCTGGGAAGAGAATCATTTTCATTTATGTAGGAGATCTTTTCATTTAGATCTTCCAGATCCTCTTCGGAAAAACCTGTTCCATTATCCTTTACGGTAATCTCCCAGTGGTTTTCATCCATTACTCCGTTTAAGTTTATTTTCCATGGAGCACGTACTCTTTTTGTGGCAAACTTGATGGAATTCTCAACGATCAGCTGCAGGCACAGCTTAGGAATCTTAAGTTCCATCATTTCCTCAGGAAGATCTATATCATATATGAGATCATCTCCGTATCGCATTTTCATACATTCCAGATAATCCTTAACATGCCTTACATCTTCCTTAATTGATACCAGATGCTCCTTATCAGAAGATATGTATCTCAGGATACGGGATATGGTCTGACACATATTTACAACTTCTTCATTCATTCCTTCATCCGCCATGGCAGAGATGGTTGCAAGGGAATTGTAGAGGAAATGCGGATTCATCTGTGAATGCAGAGCAAGTATCTGTGACTGAAGTCTCTGGTTGTTAAGAGATATTTCTCTTTTTATGGACTCCTTGGTTCTTTCATGCATCTTGATGACAGAAGAATACAGAGTATCCAGCTCGATTATGTTGGTGTTGATTTCCTCCAGAGAGTCGTTCAGAAGACTTTCCTCGTCAGTATGAATAGATGTGATGTTTGTATACATTTTCGTGACAGGGGTTGTGATTATCCTGGAAACCAAAAATGAAAGGAACAGAATAAAAACAACAAATACCATGAAAATCAGAAGATTTACCTTAATGAAATCAAAGATTGATTTATATACATCACGATTATCTATTGCAATCATAGTAGTAAAACCGGAATAAGAGGATGTATCTACAAACAGATGAGTACTGTTGTCTAAGGATATATGGTGAACAGTGCCGTCCTTTTTATAATCTTCAGCGAGATTATTATAATACTTTTCAGCTTCTTCACTGCCGGAAGAGTTATATACTATCTGTCCGGTCTGGTCATATATAAAAATCTTTTCATTGTAGGTTCCGGTGTCAATCATGTTCAGTTTTGATGTGAGAGTAGATAGTGAATGCTTAACCTCTATAACTCCCTGAGGTTTGTAAAATGCAGACTGATAGACAGAACATACAGTAAGAAAAGAGGCACCTTCCTCGTAGGTAAAATATTTTTTTAGACGGGGATCCTTATCACAGAAGACAAGATTATTGGACTCTGTGTTAAGCAGTGTGTCATACCAGTCTTTTTCAGTAACTGAAATCGAAGAAGATGTGGAATTATCAAGACCTACGCCTATACATCCTTTGTCTAGGGAATAAAGATATATCTGATCTGCAGCTCTGGAGGGACCGATGATGGCAGTAAGCACATCTGTAAGCTCCTTAAGATTCTGCATACCCGAATAGTTACCGGTTGAGTTTGAAACAGGTTTATTCAGATAGGTTAGGAAATGGTCCTTTACCAGATTGGAATAAGCGACATTCTGCATAACAGTATATACATTACTGATTTCTTCGTCCATGAAGGTTGACATGGTCTGTGCGTCCTGGCTTACGGTTTTGAAAGCCTGGGTTTTTATTTTCCTGGATTCCGTAACAATATAGTAGCTTATATAAGCCCCAAAGATAGCCGTAATAAGAAGGAAAAATACCAGCTGTAAAGTTGTCTGTACACTTTTTTTATTTCGGCTGAACATAGGCACTCACACACATAATAAAAAAAAAAACACATGTATATGGTTAAAAAATGACATAGCACATTCCTATTTTATCCATTCGGGATTTGAGAACGTTAATATATAATAGGCATATAAACAATCGATTGTCAAATGTTTACTGATGGTATTTTATTAAGAAAAGTGAGGGTAATAATGAAAAAGAAATTTTTTGTATCAATGTTATCTTTATCAATGATTGCCGGGTTACTTGCAGGTTGTGGACAGGGTTCTTCTTCTGACAGCAGCTCTGATTCAGGAGATAGTTCATCATCATCAACTGTAGATGATTCAGCGTCTGATGATTCGGCATCGGATGATTCCTCTGCTGACGACACAGCTGCAGACAGTAACGGAGATGTTACGATTACATTTATGGCAAGTCAGGACTGGATACAGGATGCTGAAATGGAGCTTGGTGAGAAATTTACAGAAGAGACCGGAATTAAGGTTGATTATCAGATTGTTCCTTCGGACCAGTATGAGAGTCTTCTTATGACTAAGATTAATTCCGGTGAGTGTACAGATCTATTTGCGGGACAGAGTTCTAAGTTCAGTATAGTTACACAGTTTAATGTAGAAAAAAATGCGGTTGATCTTTCTGGTGAGAGCTGGGCAGGAAATGTTGATCCGGCTGCAGCAGAAGAATTATCTGTTGACGGAAAGCTTTATGGTCAGCCTATTCAGGACGTATCAGCTTGCTGGGCGGTTGGATACAATATATCAATGTTTGAAGAGCATGGACTGAAGATTCCTACAAACAATGCAGAGTTCTGCGAGGTTTGCGACAAGCTATTAGAGGCCGGAATCACACCAATTTATGAATGTGTATCTGATGGCTGGCATCATGTATGCTGGACAGAAGCTGCAATATCTGCAACACAGGCTGATCCGGGATATCCGGATGCTCTTAATGACAACAAGGCTACCTTTGCAGGAAATGCAGAGCTTACAAAGATGTTTACACAGATTAAGGAATGGGCAGATAAGGGCTACATGGGTGACAACTATATGTCCAATCAGTATGCAGATGCACCTGCAGCTATAGCAAGCGGTGAGTATGCAATGGTTCTTTACAATCAGGGTCTCGGTGCTGAGGTTAATGCTGTTGATTCAAGCTTTTCACCTGATAACATCGGATTCTTTGTAAATCCTCTTTGTGACAATCAGGCACTTAATGTTAATTACTGCGGTCCTTCAAGATTTGTATACTCAGGATCACAGAATATAGATGCAGCTAAGAAGTATCTCGAATTCATGGCTTCTGATGAAAGCCTTGCATATATGACAGAAAATGTAAGCAAGTTCAATCAGCTTCCATATACAAATGCTCCTTCAGCATATTCAGATGTAATCCAGGATTTCTATGACAGATATCCTAATAAAGTTGCTGTATTCCAGGCATCGGTTAAGTATTATAATCCTGCATGGATGGATATCGGAAAAGATATGTCAGCATTATTCCTTGATGAGATGTCACCTGAAGAAGTGCTTGAAGATATAGATAAATTAAGAGGAGAGCAGGCAGCAGCGGCATCTGATCCTGCTTGGCAGTAAATAATAAAAAAAACGGTTAATGGGGCTGCTTAATTCATTTAAGCAACCCCAATATTAGAAAGGGTATCTGATATGAGTAAAAGAAAATTATATCCGACTTATTTTGCAGCCGGAGCTCTAATTATATATTTTGTATTATTCTTTCTGCCCGGAGTAATAGGTGTATGCTATTCATTCACTAACTGGTCAGCATATTCTGACGAACTGAAGTTTGTGGGATTTGAGAATTTCAAAACTGTCTTTTCGCTGGATGAGAATTACCTGAAGATAATAATGAATACATTATCCTTTACCGTTATAACCACTATTCTCAAAAATGTCATAGGACTTATACTTGCACTCCTTCTTACTAAATCAATCAAGCTTTTAAATATGCACCGGGGTATCGTGTTTATGCCTTCGGTTTTATCAACTCTTATTATAGGCATGATATTTAAGTCAATACTTGATCCAAAATCAGGACTGCTCAATACATTTTTCAGAGCCATAGGGCTTGATGCTCTTGCTCAGAAATGGCTGGTATCCCCTGACCTGGCCTTCGGTTCGGTTATGGGAGTAGATATATGGAGAGGTGTCGGATACATTATGACTATCCTTATAGCGGGTATACTTGCTATCTCTCCTGAGTATTATGATGCGGCAGCTATAGATGGAGCAGGTCCATGGCAGAAGTTCAGATATATTACATTACCGCTTTTGTTCCCAACACTGGCAACCACAACAGTTCTGAACGTTATTTACGGACTGAAGGTATTTGATATGGTTTATGCACTGACAAACGGCGGACCGGGAAAAGATACAACAGAAGTATTATATACGGCTGTATTTAAAAAGTTCGGAACAGGACAGTATGCTGTCGGTACGGCTCTTTCATCGGTAATGTTCATCATTATGATATTTGTAGGTATATTAATGATCAGGATCATGATTAAAAATGAGGTGGCTGAGTAATGAAAAATAAAAGATTAGTACAGTCAATACTTCGCAATATAGTGGCGTGGGTGTTCTCGGCTATATGTCTGATTCCGCTTCTTTTGATAGCCTTTAATGCTTTTAAGGATAAGAAGGCGGCTGCTTCAATGAATCTTGCCCCTCCATTTCCT
>JAFWSY010000236.1 GCA_017519155.1 Eubacterium sp. | reverse complement strand
TATTCATCACTTGAAAAGAGGTACCAATTTTTTATTTACAGGCAATTTTTGAACATGCGTTTTCTGGTTTTTTCAAAAATGCATGTTTTCCATAATTCTTTTCTACATATCCCTATTTTTTAATTATTCCATATTAATAGCCAGACAGTATACAAAAATAACATCCATCACTTCCGTCTAACCGGAGAAAACACAATAATAAAATCCATCACTTCCGTCTAACCGGAGAAAATACAATAATAAAATCCATCACTACCATCTATCCCTTGCAGGAATGTTCTCTCCTCTACAATCTTAAAGGATTCACCTTCTTTGGAATCAATAAATGCCCGTGCCACATCTTGGTTTTCTCCCGGATTGATGGTACAGGTTGAAAAGCATATCCTTCCACCCTGCTTCACATAGTGAGATGCATTTTTAAGGATCCTGAGTCCCTGCTCTGCCAGTTCCTTCATGGCTTCGGGAGATGTATGATACTTGATATCATTCTTTCTTCCAATGATTCCAAGGCCTGAACATGGAACATCCACAAGAACCACATCCGCTTTTGTATCTGAATCTTTTGTATCTGAAGACCTTCTTGCAAAGTCTTCATCAAGCTCTGTGGCATCCTTTATCTCAAGCTTTATGCCTGCCGGGATATCCTTACCGGACTTATGTCCTGAAGCTACAACATCCTCACTTACCGGAACTCCCAGCCTTTCGGCATTTTCTCTTATCTTCTCTATCTTGTCTTCCGATATATCTCTGGAAATTATAAGACCGCATTTTTCATCATCAGCTGACAGCTCATAAGCAAGAAGACTCTTTCCGCCGGGAGCTGCGCACATATCTATTATCATATCGCCGGGCTTTATTCCGGCTCTAAGAATTGTATATACAGAGGTCTCATCCTGAATAATAAAATGTCCGTCTCTGAAGCCCGGAAGTCTTGGAATCGAATCATATCCTGCGATTCTGAGGACTCTCTTATCCAGCTCCTCCTTCTGATCTTCATCGAGCTTCAGATTGCTGCCGGAAACCTCCAGCCCCTTTGATAACAGCTTTTCCTTAAGCTCATCTATGGAAGTCTTCTGAAGGTTAACCCTTATGACCGTATCATGCTCCTTATACTGATCCTCTAGGATCAGCTTCGCATTTTCCTTGCCATAGGTTTCAACAAGAAAATCACAGAGCCACTTTGGAGTCGAATATCTGGTATCCATCCTGCTGACAAGAAAACTGTCCAGCTTACCTTCTGAGGAAAGCTCAGATACTTTCCGAAGGAGTGCATTTACGAAGCCCGAAAGGCCGGCGTAGCCGCTCCTCTTAACAAGCTCTACAGTTTCCGATATGGCTGCCCTGTCGGGAACAGCCTCCATATATCTTATCTGATATATTCCCATGCGAAGAAGGATCCTGATATCGGACTTAAGCTTTTTCTTTCCAGTGGAAAGCTTATCGATCAGATAATCCAGGGATATCCTTCTTTCAGTCACGCCTTCAACGAGCCTTGTGAGAAACGCCCTGTCCCTCTTATCAGAAAATTGCATCCTCCGTAAAGCGTTATGGAGGATGTCATTTACATATAGATCTTCATATTCAATTTTCTTAAGTATGTCATATGCAATTTCTCGAATATCCAAGACCACTATCCCTCATTCATAATGGTGACAGTTAAACTTTTGTTCAATTTGTCATCATTATCTCTCATCACAAAAGGTGACAATTTTTCACCTGTTAATAAAATGTCATTAGGTGACACTTTGAACAAAAGTTCAAGTGTCACGTTTTTTAGCCGATTGGCTGGCCGATGTTTATTTTGTAGCCGTTGAGGAAGGCAACTGTGTCCATTGGTTTTTTGCCCTCCGGCTGGAGCTTCTTTATCTTGAGGCCCTTGTCTTTACATCTTATTATGAAGTATTTCTTGGTAACCTCTGCTACGCAGCCTTCTTTGACTGAAGTATCTGAAAGTATCTCTTCAGACAGGTCAACTACTTCTGTATCTATTATCTTAAGTGTTTTTCCATCTAGTGCTGTATATGCGCATGGCCATGGATACATGGCTCTTACTGTTCTTTCAAGTTCAGCGGCTGTTTTTGAAAAATCAAGACGACCCATTGATTTATCAAGCTTGCCTGAATATGTACTGAGTGAATCATCCTGAGGGGTTCTTGTAGCTTTTCCCGACTCTAAATCACTTATTGTTTTTACCACCAGCTCTGCACCGAGGATTGATAATTCTTTCGTAAGAGTCTCCGTGTTATGCCTCCCAATCAACGCAGTTGATTGGGCTATAATATCTCCTGTATCAAGGTCTTTAGCCATGTACATGATGGTAACGCCTGTCTCTTCATCTCCGCTGAGGATGCTTGCTTCTATAGGGGAAGCACCTCTGTATTTCGGAAGAAGTGAAGCATGGATATTTATGCAGCCGTATCTTGGAAGATTCAGAACTTCTTCTGAAAGGATCTGTCCGTATGCAGCAACTACGATTAAGTCAGGAGCAAGTCTCTTTAAGGTCTCAACTGACTCAGCTTCTCTAAGCTTCTCAGGCTGGAACACTTCTATTCCAAGCTCTGTTGCAGCCACCTTGACATCTGATGGTACAAGCTTGTTGCTTCTTCCCTTAGGTCTGTCAGGCTGTGTAAATACACCCACAACCTCATGACCTGCCTCATATATACTTTTAAGTGGTGGAACTGCAAAGTCCGGAGTTCCCATATAAACTATTTTCATCTGACCACTCCTCGAAAATCATTTATTGTCCAGTCATTATCTTCGAACTAAGAAAACTAT
>JAFWSY010000024.1 GCA_017519155.1 Eubacterium sp. | reverse complement strand
ATAGCCGCAAGAGTAGTTGGGAACATATCCATTGTAGTATATTTTCTGTCAGCATCTGACTTAGTCTTGGCTGCACCGTTTATAATATTCACATAGGTTCTTCTGGTATAATCCCCAGAAACACCCTTGCAGAAATCCTTATCCATGGTGGTATGATCACCTGACAGGATAATTGTTGTATTCTCATAGAAAGGCTGCTGCTGGATCCATCTGACAAATTCCACTGCCTGACGGCTGGAGCAGGCGAATACATTTGCGTACTGGTTATCGCCGAACTCCTTCTCACAGAGATCACATACCCATCCGTCTTCAAAATGCGTATCAACTGTTAACAGAGAGAAGTTAAAGGGTTCTCCCTTTCCGGCTATCTCTGTAAGCTCTTCCTTTGCGAATTCAAAGAGCTTCTCATCCTCATAGCCCCACCATACATAGTAGTCCTTGGGAATCTTGCCTTCCTTGATAGCCCAGTTATAATCAAGGAGCTGATAATTACCATGCTGACTGAAGTAGGTATCTCTTCCACCAAACTTGGCTTCCGAGCCCAGAAGAAGGTAATTCGTATAACCTTCATCCTCCAGTATATCTCCCAGCGTAACAAGATCAGGGAAGAACTGTGATTCCTTGGACATGGCATTTCCGCCTATGGAAACCTGAAGCGGAAGACCTGAGGTCTGTCCGAACATGGCGCCCATGGTCCAGTTGGTTCCCGAAAGAGAAGCTCCGCCCTCCAGCATATCGCTGCTTCCGGAGAAATCCTCTCCCTCTTTGGAAAGCTCTGTCAGCTCAGGAATGATGTTCTCATCAAAATCTCCGCCGGACTTCTTGTCGGCAAAGGTCATTTCAACTGATTCAAGATATATATAAATGAGATTCCTTTTCTTCTCAGGAAATGTAAGGGTGGTATCCTTGGGGTCCACATAATTATCAGCTATATAATCCTCTCCTTTTCCCGAAGTTGCCGCTACATATGAAGTTATGTAGGATATGAATCCCAGCTTCTTCTCAAGCAGAAGTCCTGACATAACAAAGAGACCTATGGCTCCCAAGACATATAGTATATATATTATTTTAGCCTTAGCCTTCTTGTGAGCAAATATTGCAACCGCTATGGCAGCAACCATAACAATGATAACCGGCAGAAGGTACTTAAGTATATAGTTTACTACCATCTGGGGATTGGTCCCCTCCAGTGACTGGGTAAGATGGTATATAACCTCTCCCGCCGTCAGATCAGACCATGTTCTGAGCAGCCAGACCTCTGTGGCAAAGGTAAATCCTGACAGAAAAACAAATATCAGAATCAATATCTTGATTATTCTTTTTACAGTTTTTTTTGCCTTCATAGTGTTTATCTGTTTTTCCTATTTTTCGACATCTATTTTAATATCTATATTTTTAAATCCGTCCTCCCAGGGCTGATACTTAATGCTGTCGCAGCCCACTAAAAGACTGTTGAAAACAAGCAGCATAAACATCGGCATGGTGTATCTGAAATTACCACCGGCCGGTGATATGACCAGTATCATAAGAGACAGAATGGTTATAAGCATAGGATAGAGCTTGCCGTATTCTCTGTTTCTGATAACAAGCAGAACCATGAATATGGCAGTCATTGTATAGGTACCTACACTTATAAATATATGGATAACCGGTATCCTCTGAACGAAGAATATCAGTTTATATCCAATCTTCTGGAGCTTCGGAAATGCGCCGCCAACATAGAGCTTATTTCCCTCATCAATCCTGTTCCAGAAATAGGTATAGGCCATTTTCGACATTCTGGAAACATCAAAGAATCCAAAGCAGTTATTGATAACCGCATCTATGTAGCAGACAGGATGCTTCTTAAACATGGAGAAGAAAGCATCGAAATATCCCTTCATATCTGCGGAAGTACTTTCCTGATTGAAGGTGAACTTAACCGGATCCTGAAGCTGTGCATTGTAAAGCTCCGGAAGCGAGTCATAATCCAGCACTCGGCTTATGGCCTCTTTTTCCTTTGGAGTCACTTCATCCGGATACTCCTTTATATATCTTGCGGTGCACTGAAAAAGTGCCCCCAGCATCTCCTGCTTTCCGCCTGATGCAACATTTGCGGCAGGAAGGATCATCATGGACCAGATAAAAATGAAGAATACCACAGGTATGCCGAAGCTTATGAGTATCCTGATAAAAAACTTACGATACATCAGTATACTTACACCCAGAATAACGATAAGGAAATATACTCCCTGATTCTTTGTAAGGGTAAAGAGAAGTGATGCAACAAGAAGACCTATGATAAAGCCTTTTTGTCTTAAGGCTTCTCCCTTTGTTCTGTATATCTCACACAGCATAAGTGTGAGCGGTATATAGCTCAGAGCAAACATGGTGTCCTTAAGCATACAGATACTGTAAAGCGGGAACAGCGGACATGCTGCCATAAAGACAAGAAGCAGAGTCCTGAAGTTTTTCTTAAGCCCCAATCTTTCAAAGTAACAGATCGTATATGCGAATGCAGCCGCATACATGATCATCTGAAGGAAGGTATATATACCCACTCCCACTTCTATATTTCCGAATACATTTACTCCGAGCTTTGCGAAAAGACCGAAGATAATGGTTGTAAAGAATGGGTGCATATTTGTGATATAAACATCCTCACCCACATTCGGAGAATAATCAAGAAGCATATCCTTCCTCTCATGGAAGAACATTATTATCTGTCTTGAAGTATCTCCGTTTCCTGTTCCCGGGAACAGTAGGATATAATAAGGAAGCCAGCAGACAAGCATGATGAGCATGTATCTGATGAGCTTTTTCTTTGTATCATATTTATTCTGGGGAATATCAAACAGTACACATTCCTCTATGAGCTGATCGTACTTTTTAAGAATGAGTCTTGTGACATGGAACCACACGATCATATAGCCTGCGGTATAGAAACACGCGCGGATAAAGACAAATGCGGAGACTCTGATAAAGTCTGCTGAATTGTTTGTATCGAAGGATAATGCAATTATCTGCATAAAGCTGAAAAAGGCCGCGAAGATTCCGGCCATAACATTATCCCTTTTCTCATATTCGTATCGGGCTGAAAACAGTATCAGAACGAATACTGCCAGCATTACAAAGGTTATATATATTCTGTTGGGGTTAATAACAAGAACCATACGGAATATGGCTCTCATAAATGCCGGAAACTTCTCCATGTAGGAATCCAGCTCAACATACAGATCTTTCATGTCACATGTAAGACCTATAGCTGCAATTACTGCTAAAACAGCAGAAAAGACTATATCTTTTTTTGATATGCTCTTTCCACTCTTATCCATTTTTTATTCCTTATAATTCCTATATATTTTCTTCAGCTCCATTTCAAAGTCCTGTTTATTCTTCTGTGCAATGGAGGACAGAAGAAGTCCGCTGAAGAGGCTTATGATAGCTGCTATAATAACAAAACCACATACAATAAGTGTTGGGAATTTTTCTACTTGTCCGGTATTAAGATAAGCCACAAAAACCGGAATAAAGAATACTGCAGCAAGTATAGTTAAGAGGGCTGCAAGTATGCCGAAGAAGGAAAAAGGTTTATATATTCTGAAAAGTCTGATGATAGTGAAAATAACCTTCATTCCGTCTGAATATGTATTCAGCTTCGACTCACTCCCCTCGGGTCTGTCACGATAATCTATGACTACATTCTCCAGAAACATTCTTTTATCTATAGCATGTATAGTCATTTCCGTTTCTATCTCGAATCCATTCGAAAGAACCGGGAAGGACTTTACGAACATATAGGAAAATGCCCTGTAGCCCGTCATGATATCCTTTATGTCTGAATGAAAGAGAATATTTATACTCTTCTGGACAAGCGCATTTCCGAAATTATGAAACGGTCTCTTGTTCTCTTCGTAATAGGTCGAAGACAGTCTGTCGCCTATGACCATATCAACCTTACGCTGAAGCACCTTATCAACCATTTCCCTGGCATGCTCTGCCGGATAGGTATCATCGCCATCCACCATCACATACGCCTCGGCGTCTATCTCGCGGAACATCCTTCTGATTACATTTCCCTTGCCCTGCTGGTACTCATATCTTACAACAGCACCGGCAGCTTCGGCTATCTTATCGGTACCATCAGTGGAGTTATTATCATATACATAAATAACCGCCTCCGGAAGTACCTTGCGGAAATCCTTTACAACCTTTTCAATTGTTTTGCTTTCATTGTAGCAGGGAATCAGTACCGCTATCTTGTCCATCTTAATCTCCGTTTTTTAAAGTTTATTTCCTGATGGTGTCTGTAACTGAATAGTTACCTTTGCAGAATTATTATAATCATCTACAAGTGTTACTGTTATGTAATAGTCATACTTTGCTTTAAGATTACCCATGGAAAGGCTCTTAAGCTTCTTTGACTTAGAATAGCTGACCTTGCTGTATTCATAGCCTGTTGATTCATTCTCACAGGACATTCTTACTACCCTCCAGCCTGTATTCGGAGTTACCTTAAGCTTTGCCTTCTTTACATCAGCACTGTCAAAGTTCATCACAGTGTTACCCTTGCTGAAATCAATCTTGGATGAAAAATCTTCTCCTGAATTAATTCCCTTAACAGTAATGCTCTGAAGCGGGCTCTTGAACTCATCGATGTAAAGAACTGTTGTATAGGTCTGTCCATCGATATCGTAAGTAATATTAGTATTTCCAACACCCAGAACCTTTACTCTGATGGTATAGGTATAGCTGTATGTAGAACTCTTCTTTGATTTTGAATCAACCTTTGCTGTGGATGATCTGTAAGCTCTTCTTGTATAGCCCATGATCTTTCCTACAGCAGGATTGCTGCTCTTTACAGAACCCTTGGTTATTTTCTGTGCCTTTGTAAGTCCTGAAACTTCAATGGTAGCAACATTTTTCTTTGCTCTCGGATTAAAATATCCGTAGGTTTTTGTCTTAATTCTAAGTCCAGCCGCCTGTGTATTTATAGAAGGGCTGACACTAAATAATATGATTACTGCAGCAAGTACTGCAATTAGTTTTTTCAGATATATCTTCATAGTTGTTTACCCCTTCCTCTTAATATACGCCCTGAATCTTAAGCGACTTACTTATACAATAATTAAGTGTTTCTCTTACTCCGCTCTTATTAACAAAGGTTATATCTATAAGATAAGTATTCGCTTTCTTCAGTTTTCCCAGGGAAGCTGAGCTTACAACTATCTTACTCTTTGAACCGCTCTTCTTAACGGTATTCT
>JAFWSY010000235.1 GCA_017519155.1 Eubacterium sp. | reverse complement strand
AGGTCAGATGCAGGTGCTCGCTTATGATCAGTGGCAGGGTGGAGAATCCTATAGAGATATCCTGCCTGCTTTTGTTGTGCCAAATCATCCGCTTATTCCGGCACTTATGCATGATGCAGCAGATATACTTGGTAAGTGGAATAAGCCGACATCATTAGAGGGATATCAGAGACACGATCCAAATAGAGTTCGTGATCTGGCGGCAGCTGCCTATGCAGCAATTGAAAAGAAAAACATAGTATATGCAAATCCACCTGCCTCATTTTATACAGTTCAGGGACAGCGGATCAGAACTCCAGAAACAATAATGGAACAGCGTTTAGGAACTTGTTTGGATATGACACTTCTTTATGCGGCTGTTCTTGAGGCTATGGGCTTAGATCCAATATTGGTAATGCTTAAGGGGCATATCTTTGCGGGTGTTTGGCTTAAAGAAAGATCTGTGGAGGAACTGAAATCAGGAGATGTTGTAATAGAAAATAGAGATCAGCTTACCATGCGTATTGATAATGGTACAGATGAGATGACATTTATCGAGTGCACCGCTATGTGTGCCGGAAGACAGACTAATTATGAAGAGGCTGAACTGATTGCTAAGAAAGAAGGTCTTGTATCAGATGATTTCTGGTTTGCTATTGATGTGAAGCTTGCTCGTATTGTAGGAGTAAATCCTATCGCTTCTCGAATGAAGGATGGTGGAGATTATAAGATTGAGATTACTGAGAAGGCTGATGATGAACTTACAGATGCTCCTACTGATCTCGGACTTACAATTACTGAAGTAACAGATTTGAAGCCTAAGAAGATTTCAAGCAAGAGAGAACTGTGGGAGAGTAAACTTCTTGATCTGAGTTCTAGAAATATGCTTTTGAATCTTCCTTTAAATGCGTCTATTGAACCGATTATGTCCAGTCATATAGATGAACTTGAAGATGCTCTGTCAGATGGTCATGAGTTTAACCTTCTGCCGGTTGCAAAATGGATTGCTGAGCTTGCTTATGCTGAGGTTGGACCAGATGGTAAAGAGGGTAAGCCAAAACCTTGGCTTGTTGAAGCTCTTAAGGCTAATGGTGTATTTGAAATGACGGAATGGCCGGTTGGGGCAGATTTTGATTTGAATGAGAAAATTCGTCAGGAATATAGAAGTCATAGGCTTTATACCTTCTGTGGCGAGAAACAGTTGGATAGAGAACTTACGAATATTTATCGTGCTGCAAGATCTTCGCAGCAGGAGAATGGTGTCAGCAGTTTATATCTGGCAGTTGGTCTCTTGAGATGGTTTCCTCCTGAAAGTGAATCTCCTTGTTATGCACCGCTGATTCTTTGCCCAATAGAGATTATAAGAAAGTCTGCTAATCAGGGCTATGCTTTGCATGCTCGAGATGAAGAAGCGCATTTTAATGCAACGCTTCTTGAAATGCTGAAGCAGAATTTTAACATAGAGATACCTGGTCTTGATCCTCTTCCTTCAGATGATCATGGAACAAACATAAAGAAGGTATTTTCAATAGTTCGTGGTGCTCTTTATACAGTGAATAACTGGGATGTAGTAGAAAGCTGTGTGATTGGTAACTTCAGCTTTGCTCAGTTTGCTATGTGGAATGATATTCATACAGCAGGTGATGTACTGGATAATAGCAAGATCGTTCGAAGTCTTATGAAGGGACATGTAGACTGGGATGTATCTGAAGATAGAGATGTTGAAGATGAACAGATATTTCTTCCAATCACCGTCGATGCTACTCAGTTGCAGGCTATTAAGATGGCTGCTCATGGAAGTACATTTGTTTTACATGGGCCTCCAGGAACTGGAAAGTCACAGACTATTACGGGAATGATTGCAAACCTTATGGCTCAGGGCAAGAAGGTTCTCTTTGTTGCGGAAAAAATGGCGGCGCTCTCTGTAGTTCAGAGAAGATTAGCTTTACTTGGAATAGATGATTTCTGTCTGGAACTTCACTCAGACAAGGCTAATAAGAAGCATATTCTTACACAGCTCGATAAGGCACTTGCCATACAGCAACCATCGAAACAGACAGAATATGAGGAAAGTCTGAAGAAGACTATAGAAAGCCGTAAGAAGATTGATGGATATGCAGAACATCTTCATCTTGAAAGAAACTGCGGCATGAGTCTCCGTGAAATAATAGCTCTTTATGAAACTGTTCGCGACGAAGAGCAAATAGTGAAGTTCGATATAAACAGGGTTGGTGAATTAACCAAGTCAGATATAAAGGCTCATATTCCGCTTATTGGTCAGCTTACAGCAGCCGGAGAGGCTATGTATGGAGTGCCACTGGATAAATTGGTTGGAATAGGGCTCACTTCTTATAATGCGGATGTAAGAAGCAGACTCACTGTAGTTGCTCAGCAATATAAGAAAGCGCTTAATGATGCAAAGATTGCTGGAGGTAAAGTAGCTCAGATCGTTGGAACTGAACCGCCAGAGAGTCAGTCAGATCTTTCTGCTCTTAATAGTCTGCTTAGTCTATATCAGGAAAAGAAGGGT
>JAFWSY010000234.1 GCA_017519155.1 Eubacterium sp. | reverse complement strand
GCAGAAACCGAGGCAGAAATCGAGAAAACAGATGCAGAACTAAGCGATCCTGCCAACGGCACAAATGCTTCGCTTCTGATGGAGCTTTCACAGAAAAAAGAAGAACTTGAGGAAAAGCTCCTGGAACTCTACTCCCACTGGGAAGAACTGCAGTAAATAATCTTGACATCATATTAATATTTGATATACTTGATACGGTTCGAAGAACCGAGGGCTCCCAGAGTCCGTGACAATCGAACTTTTGTTCAAAGTGTCACCAAAAAAGGTGACAGTTTTTCACCTGATAAAAAAGTGTCACCTAAATGGTTATATATGGAGGAATGATAAATGGGAATGAATGTTGCGTGTCTTGATCTTGAAGGTGTTCTGGTACCTGAGATATGGATTGCATTTTCCGAAGCAAGCGGAATACCGGAACTTAAGAGAACCACAAGAGATGAACCCGACTATGATAAGCTTATGAACTGGAGAATCGGTATACTGAACGAGCACGGTCTCGGACTTAAAGAAATTCAGGATACCATCGCTAAGATAGATCCGCTTCCGGGAGCAAAGGAATTCCTGGATGAGCTTCGCGATCTTACTCAGGTTATTATAATAAGTGATACATTTGAACAGTTTGCAAAGCCTCTTATGAAGAAGCTTGGTATGCCGACTCTTTTCTGCAATTCTCTTGAGGTTTCTGAAGATGGAAAGATCACAGGCTTTAAAATGCGCTGTGAGAAGTCAAAACTCACTACTGTTAAAGCTCTTCAGAGCTGTGGTTTCGATACCATCGCAACAGGCGACAGCTTCAACGATCTGGCTATGATTCAGGCTGGCAAGGCAGGTTTTTTGTTCCGCTCTACCGATCAGATAAAGAAAGATTATCCTGAGCTTCCTGCATACGAAGAATACAGCGATCTTCTGGCTGCATTTAAAGCAGCACTGTAAATAAATGCAACTAACAGCAAAAGGTGACAGTTTTTCACCTGATAAATAATTGTCACAAATAACGCAAAAGATGACACTTTTTCACCTGATAAAAAAGTGTCATCTTTTTTTATATCTCGTCCAGTGCTTCCCGAATGTTTGATACGTAACGTATGTCTGCGTCCATTTTGTCCAGTTCTTTTGACTGGTTGGATCTTGGTACTATCAGTTTTTTATAGCCAAGCTTAGTTGCTTCTTTGATACGCTGGGTTATATTTCTTACTCCTCTTATCTCACCGGCAAGACCTATCTCACCGATTATTACTGTATGTGCATCCACAGGTCTGTCCCTGAAGGAGGATGCTATGGCCATAAGTACCCCCAGGTCTGCTGAAGGATCACTGAGCTTCATTCCACCTGCGATATTTACATAGCAGTCACAGCCTGACAGACTGATACCGCCGCGTTTCTCGAGAACAGCTATAAGCATGTTTACTCTGTTATAATCTATTCCCACACTTGTACGTCTCGGCATGTTGAAGCTGGAGTCTGTGCAGAGCGCCTGAAGTTCCACCAGAAGTGCTCTGGTTCCTTCCACCGTACATACAACCACCGAGCCTGAGGCATCCACCGGTCTTCCGCTGAGGAAGAATTCCGAAGGATTGGTAACCTCTTCAAGTCCCGAATCCACCATATTGAAAACGCCTATCTCATTTGTGGAGCCAAATCTGTTCTTATTCGCACGGAGTAGACGGAAGCCTCCGCTTTCATCTCCCTCGAAATATAGCACTGAATCCACCATATGCTCCAGGGTTCTCGGACCGGCTACTGTACCTTCCTTGGTTACATGACCTACTATAAAAACTGCCGCATCCTTCTGCTTTGCGATCTGAAGGAGTCTTGCAGTAACCTCTCTTACCTGAGTAACAGTTCCAGGCGCATTGTCTATATCTGATGACATTATGGTCTGGATGGAATCAATGATCACCACCTCAGCCTTCAGCTCATCTATCTGTTCTTCTATGTTATCTATATCATTATCGCTGAGGAGCATCAGCTTCTCTTCCATTACGGTTCCTGCTGTTATGCCCAGTCTTACAGCTCTCGACTTGATCTGTGATACTGATTCCTCACCGGATACATATAATACTCTTGTATCTGTCTCCACCAGGTTCTTACACATTTCAAGAAGAAGGGTTGATTTGCCGATACCCGGATCTCCGCCCACCAGTACAAGGGAACCCTTTACTATTCCGCCTCCCAGAACTCTGTCCAGCTCACCTATTCTTGTGAGGATTCTGGATTCTTCCGAAGAAGATACATTCTTTATGCTGGTTGCCTTTGGTCTCTGGGATACGGGAATGGTTTTGCCCGCACTCTTCGGTTTAACCGTGACCTTCTCTTCAACAAATGAATTCCATGCCCTGCAGCCCGGACACTGTCCCAGCCAGCGGCTTGATTCATATCCACATTCTTTACAGAAAAATACCTGTTTTTCCTTTGCCACTTTATTACTCCTTATTAAATGTATCTCAGTAACAAAATAACCGATTACTAAAAGGTGCGAACATTTTTACTGTTCGCACCCTTTTTCTTTAGATTATAAATTCTTAGTTTTTCTCGATTACTACATCGATGAGGTCCTTATCCTCAAGCGCAACACTGATGCTCATCTTTCCGCCGAGGTTAGTCTTTATGATACCAACATCTGTACCATCAACCTGAACTTTATACTCTGTCTCTGCTTCAAGCTCCAGAGTAACCTGAGCATCTGCCTCACCCTCTACAGTAAAACTAACTTTCTTGTCATCTGCTCTGAACTGATGTACCACTGTTCCGGGAACTGATTCATAAACGAACATTCCGTTTCTTTCAAGCTTTGTTATCTCGTTAAATGTCTTAATCTTATAACTGTCTCCGTTATATTCAAATCCATCTTTTTTAGTCTTGCTTGTCAGTTCATAGTTTCCAAAACTAAGTGATCCGTCACTTTCTTCACGTATGAGCTCATCTATTACTGCCATTTTAAATATTACCTCCCGGGCATTTTACATATTAGTGCTTATATGATAACAAATAATTACATCATTTTCCACACCAACTTATACAGTTTTTTTATTTTTCATTTTTTATTTTAAAATCAGGTTTATCTTTGCTGATGGATATACTGACTGTGTCTCCCGCCTTGACCTTGCCCTTAAGCATGTATTCTGCAAGGGGATCCTCCAGATAATTCTGTATGGCTCTTCTGATAGGTCTGGCACCGAACTTACTGTCATAGCCCTTATCGAATATATATCGTTTCAGTTTAACACCGTAGCTGATATCAACCTTCAGATTCTCTTTAATTCTCCTCTTAAGCTCTGTCAGCTGGAGACCTGTTATATCAAGTATCTCATTTTCTGATAAAGGTCTGAATACTATCACATCATCCAGTCTGTTTAAGAATTCCGGTTTAAAGGATTTCTTTACCTCGTCAAGAACTCCCGCCTTCATATCCTCAAATCTTTTCTCCTCACTGGTATCAGTTACGAAACCGAGAGTCTTCGGATCTACTATCCTGTTGGCACCGAGATTCGATGTCATGATGATTATTGTATTCTTAAAGTCCACTTTTCTTCCCTGGGCATCTGTGATGATACCATCATCCAGTACCTGAAGAAGGATGTTATATACATCAGGATGAGCCTTCTCTATCTCATCAAAAAGAATTACGCTGTAAGGATTTCTTCTGATCTTCTCAGAAAGCTGTCCGCCTTCATCGTAGCCCACATATCCCGGAGGAGAACCTATCATCTTGGATACGCTGTGCTTCTCCATATATTCAGTCATATCTACTCTTACCAGATTCTTCTCGTCTCCGAAAAGTGCCTGGGCAAGTGCCTTTGACACCTCTGTTTTACCAACACCGGTTGGTCCGAGGAAAAGGAATGATCCAATAGGTCTGTTGGACTCACGAAGTCCTACTCTGCTTCTTCTAATGGAACTGGAAAGTACCTTTACGGCCTCATCCTGTCCTATAATTCTCTTATGAAGTGTATCCTCAAGTTTAAGCAGTCTGGACTGTTCTGATTCGGAAAGTCTCGCAACGGGTATCTTCGTCCATACGGAAACTACAGCTGCTATATCGTCTGCTGTAACCACGCCTTCGATAGTATCCCGGCTCTCATCAGACTCCTTCCTCATATCACTGAGACCACGTCTCA
This sequence comes from Eubacterium sp., assembly GCA_017519155.1. Lineage (GTDB taxonomy): Bacteria > Bacillota > Clostridia > Lachnospirales > Lachnospiraceae > Eubacterium_Q. Next base: position 1,451 of record JAFWSY010000234.1, on the reverse strand, counting down.
GCCTCTTGGCTCCTGCAACATCTCCCATGGAGAGCGCATTTTCTATAGCCTCATTAAGCTTCTGCTCTAGATTATCACCTAGTTCCTCAGCAAAATCCTCAGGTATGTCACCCATCTTGATTCTGGAGCAGGCTTCATCCATAAGGTCAATTGCCTTATCCGGTAGGAATCTGTCATTTATATATCTCACTGACATTTCCACTGCAGCCTGAATAGCCTCATCTTCTATCTTTACCTTGTGGAATCTCTGATAATTCTCGGCAAGGGCTGTAAGGATCTCAATTGTTTCCTCAGCAGTTGGTTCTTCAACCGTTACAGGCTGAAATCTTCTTTCCAGAGCCGCATCCTTCTCGATATACTTTCTATATTCCTCGTTGGTGGTAGCTCCTATAACCTGAAGCTCACCTCGTGAAAGAGCAGGCTTGAATATATTTGCCGCATCATGGGTTCCTTCAGAACCGCCGGCACCGATGAGTGTATGAAGCTCATCAATAAAAAGAATTATATCCGGTCTTTCCTTAAGCTCATCCAGCGTCTTCTTAAGTCTTTCCTCAAAGTCTCCTCTGTATCTGGTTCCAGCCACCATTCCGTTCAGATCAAGACTAATGACCTTTTTATCCAGATAACTTTCAGGCAGACGGCCGCCCACTATAAGCTGGGCCATTCCTTCAACTATGGCTGTTTTACCGACTCCGGGTTCACCCACGAGGCAGACATTGTTCTTGGTTCTTCTTCCAAGTATCTGGAGAACTCTTACTATCTCATCATGTCTTCCGACGATGGGATCAAGCTTTCCCAGTTTAGCCTCTTCAGTCAGATCACGGCCGAACTGCTCCAGCATGGAAACAGGCTTTTTCTTCTCTTTTGTATTCTTTATCTTTACTACGTAATCAGCGCTGTACTTTTCAGCCTCTTTCTTCGAAAGACCTACTGACATAAGCAGCTCCACGCACATGGTGGTGATATTGATATTCTTATCCTTAAGAGCCTTGAATATGTCGTTATTCATATCTCTGAGGATAGAAACCAGCAGAAGCTCTGAACCTACAACATCCAGCTTCAGTCTTCTGGCATCTTCCACAGCAGCCTCTATAATGACATTGGTCCTGTCGGTGAATTCATCCACAAAATCCACCGGCTGAAGCTCAAGACTCTGCTCTCTGATAATTGCAGCCAGCTTCTGAAAATCCTCAGCCCTGAGGCCCGACTTAAGCATTACACTGTAAGCCACTCCGCGATGAACTGTATACAGCGCAATAAACAAATGTCTGCTGTCCACATAGGAGTTCCCCAGTCGCTTTGCCAGCGAGGATGCTTCCTTAAAAACCAGTTTAATTGTATCAGAAAACTTAAACTCTATCACTGTTCGTCAATAGCCTTTCCTATATCATGTCTCATATATTTATTATCAAAATCTATAAGCTCTGTAGCCTTATATGCATTTGCTCTTG
>JAFWSY010000233.1 GCA_017519155.1 Eubacterium sp. | reverse complement strand
TCTTATGATATTTCCTGCAACCTGTTCTACTGCTTCTGCCTTGATGTCGGTGAGAATGATAAAGTACATATTCTTTCTTACCTGCATTAAGAGATCGCTTCTCCTCAGGATGCTGGATATATGATCTCCGAAGAGCTCATAATTCTCAGCAGCTGCTTTGTCATTTGTGCCCGCTGTAGGATTAAGAGTTATAAGAAGCTTGCAGGCATTTCTATGATATCTCATGGCATAGCGCATAACGAATCTGTATACGCTTACGAAGGAAGACTTATCCAGCTTGAGAGCACTTCTGGCTACATTTCTTTCGTCCATTATTTTAGTCAGGGTTTCGAGATCTATGATGCCGGCTTCATCATCATCGGCTTCTTCTTCTACATAAACAGAGTAGCCGTGCTTGCCATTATTCTTAACATTATAGAGAGCTTTGTCAGCTTTCTTAAGAGCTTCGTTATAATCCTCATTCTGACCATAGAGATACAGAGCTCCGATGGAAACGCCGAGGGGAATATCCATGTCCTCCCCAAGGATGCCTCTGGCTCTGGAAAGGAATATAGTATTCACTTTCTCAGAGAAGTTCTTTATATCATTTTCATTGTTGACAGAGAAGGAAAATGCTGTAAACTCATCGCCGCCTACTCTGCCGATGATATCGTCATCACCAAGGAGTTCTTTTAGGAGCGCAGCAAAGCAGATAAGTATTTCATCACCCTTTGCATGACCGTATATATCATTTACAAGCTTGAAGGAATCCAGATCGATCATCATGAGAGTGCCCGGACGTCTGCTGGATATCATTTCTATCTTGCTGTTGGTAGCACTCTTGTTAAGTAATCCGGTCAGATTATCGATGGTAGCTTCTTCGTGAAAACGATTGAGAAGCTCCTGCTTGTTGAGTACATTTTCGATTCTCCTAAGGAGTATTTCGGTTCTGAAAGGCTTGCGGATATAGTCCGATACACCCATCTCGAAGCCCAGGGATTCTGATTCATTGGTTTCATCAGAAGTAAGGAAGATGACAGGTGTTTCCACGAGACCGTTCTCTTTTTCCAGTGCACGTAGCTTGGTGAGAGTTTCGAAGCCATCCATTTCGGGCATCATAATATCCAGGAGTATAAGATCGGTGGTATTATCCTTCATATACTCCAGAAGCTCGAATCCGGAACTGAGAGCAGTAACGGATATGTCGTTTTTTGTCAGAATAGTGGTAGCCATTCTGAGGTTAAAAGAATCATCATCTACTAAAACAATATGATTTTTCATAGCTTCTTACCTTTCAAAGTGTTATACGGTTCTATTGTACCAAAAAGTTCACGGATTATAAACTTGAAATGATATTTTTTTGCATATATACTGTAGTAGTGTTTTTTCAGATATACCATGCTAAGTGGGAAATGAATTATTTGAAAGGTTACTTATTATTATGAATCAGATTCTTGTAGTAGAAGATAATGAGGATTATCAGGAACTGCTGGTTAATTTTCTTTCTAATTCGGGCTACGCCGTAACTACGGCAGATGATGGTCTTATGGCCTTTGACTGTATGGAGGAAAAGGATTTTGATCTGGTGATTCTGGATATAATGCTTCCGAAGATTGATGGCTTTACTCTTTGCGAACTTATCAGGAAAAAGAGTGATGTTCCCATCATCATGCTTACTGCCAAGTTCAGTGAAGAAGACCAGCTTCGCGGCTACAGCCTGAAGGTGGATGAATATATATCCAAGACTATTTCCATGCCGCTGCTCATCAGTAAGGTTGAGGCAATACTAAGAAGAAGCGGGAAGGGTGCTGAGGAACAGACACTTTCTTTTAAAGGAATAGTACTTGATATAAACACCCATACTGTCAAAGTGGGTGGAGAAGCTGTAGACTTTACACTCAAGGAATTTGATATATTATATGAGCTCATGAAGGCCGGCGGAGGAGTTGTAACCCGTAAGTCGCTGCTCTCAAAGCTGTGGGATTATGAGTATTACGAAGATACAAGAATAGTGGATACTCATATAAAGAATATAAGAAAGAAGCTGGGGGCAAATGACTGTATAGAAACCGTAAGAGGTATTGGATATAAGATGATCTAAAAGGATACAGGCACGATGAAAAATCTGACCATAAAAACTTTTTTTATATTTCTTCTTCTTTCGAGTCTCATAATGGGCGCGGTTTATGCTGCGCTTTATATATTTTCGCCATATTCGAATGAAAAGAAATATGCTGCCTATGTGGAAGCAGAGGCAAAGGCAGCTGTCGAAAAAAGTATGAAAGTCACCCTGGATGATTCTGATGATATATGGGTTCCTTTTATGGCAAAAACCGGAGCTTCCGTATGGCTTATAGATGCTAAGGAACTTAAGCCGGGTTATTCGGATCTGGCTGTTGAAAGGTATTCTGAGGCTGATTTTACTTATCCACTTCGGTTCCAGGAACCTAATAATGAGTTTATGCTTACAGTAACATTGGGTGATGTCAGGATAAGGGAATTTCAGAGTGGCATATATAAAAGTATTCCCGTGGTAATTATATTTTCACTCATTCTTTCATTTGCCGGAGCAAAGATATTTTCTTATTACATGAAGAAACCTATAGTAAGAATGAGCAAGATAGCCGAGAGGATGGCGGAGCAGGATTTTGACTGGTACTGTCCTGATGAGAGGGATGATGAAATAGGAGTTCTTGCCAAGAGTCTGAATAAGCTTTCGGATGAGCTGAGTGCGGCGCTTGCCAAGCTAAATGACAAGAATCTGTATCTGAAGAATGAGATATCTCTTGAGAAGGAAAGAGAGAGAAGAAGAATG
>JAFWSY010000232.1 GCA_017519155.1 Eubacterium sp. | reverse complement strand
GTGATGTCAGGGAGTATATCCCGGGAGACAAGCTGATGAGCATACACTGGAAGCTTTCTGCAAAAAGGGACATTCTGATGGTTAAGGACAGAGTAAGTATGTCGGATCAGCAGATGGTGGTGCTTATGGACCTTGCAGGTACTCCGAATGAGGTTGAACAGGTGATAGATCTTGCCTACTCAATGGTCAGAGGGCTTATAGCAGACAATCTTTTTGTGAGGTTTATGTGGTGGAGTGAAGGCAGATTCAGCTTTGAGGAGAGAGGCCTGATGAGCAGAAATGACCTTTCCGATGCTTTTGCGGATGTATTTTATGAAAAAATATATCCGGATTCAGAGAGGACTAAGGAGTATATGCGCAGTATCAAGCCTGAGCTTAAAGCATATGTAAATATTCTCGCGAAGAACGGCGAGGCCGTCTGCGAGGTAGTCGAGCAGGGATGATGAGATGATAATGCGAGGCAGCTGAGCAGGGCTGAAGAACAGAGATATGATACAGAGGTTATGAGAGGACTGAGATATGAAGGTTCGTTCATGGCACAAGGTGCTTAAGGAGAAAGAGAATATCGAGATTACCAATGGTATCGCCATTGATAAGAGCGTTTATGATATCAAAGAAAACCGAGTTCATACGCTTATTATCAAGGGTCTTATTACCTATTGCCTTTCTATGGGCGGAGCGGGCATCTTTCTTTCGGCTCTCGAGATCGAATACTCGGAGCTTATAGTCAATCTCGTTGCGCTTATTACGGCACTGATGTGCTCGTTCCTTTATTATAACAGCCTGACGGAAAATATAGGTTATCTGCTTTATTTCGGAGTATTCGCAGTTGGTGCGTATTTCCTCAGGGATTATATAAATTCAGGCTTTTATGCCATAGTTAATGACGTTATGGAGGCTGCTGCCATTTATCTTAATATGGACGGCCTGCAGCACTACAGTGAGAGGATCGATGACAGATATACGGCAATAACGATCACTGTGCTTTTCTTTATCATGCTCATCAATATTCTTATTAATAATTATATTTCCAGAAGAGCAAGATATCTGATAACGGCTGTAATCGTGATGTTCTTAAGCATTATACCTTTTTATTTTGAATGTGAGCCGGATACCTTCTACGCGGTTCTTCTTCTCGGAGGAATCGTTATGGCGTATTTCCTCAGAGCGGGAAGACATTATAAGCTTTATAGAAGAAGCAGTGTATTTTATCATGACAAAAACGGCCTCAGCTATGGCATGGACCACAGAAGTCTGAGACAGGTGATGCTGATAGGCTTTATATTCGTATTTCTTTTTGTGAATATCACCGGAATGTTTGTTCCTAAGGAAGGTTATGACGCAAAAGGCAATAACAAATACAAAAAGGATACGATGGAGACGGTCACCAACTTTTTTACTCTCGGTATCGAGGGCTTATTTAATTACTATGCCAACAGGGGAGGCCTTTCAACAGGAAGGCTGGGCGGTGTTGCTTCCGTAAAGCTTGACTATAAAACGGATATAACTGTTGAGTTTACACCATACAGCTATGAAACGCTTTATCTGAAACAGTTTGTCGGAAATATCTACAATCCGTACCAGAATTCGTGGACCATGAATATGGATTTCAGAACTCCGCAGGGTGAGAATCATGATACCGTCGAGCTTTTAAAGGATGCTTACGAACAGGGATTACCGAGTACTGCAAAGGGTAAGCTGAAGGTTACCAATGTGGATGCGACCGGGACGATATATCTTCCTTACTATTCGGATGATACCAATAATATGGTTTATTATAATACAACGGTTGAATATGAATACTATCCGGATATGTATTTGTACGACGTTAGTTTTTATCAGAAATCCTATAATCCCGGAATAGCTTATATCAGTCCGGATTGCCGCCGTATCCCGGATGAGAACTATGATGTAATAAGAGAGTTTGTTGTTGAAAATAGTATCGAGGGAGAAAGTCCGGAAGAGGTTATTGACAGCCTGATAGAGTATTTCCAGGATAATGTCCCATATACCATAAGACCGGGAGCTACGCCGAGAAATCGGGATTTTGTTAATTATTTCCTGAAGAATAATAAGAAGGGATATTGTGCCCATTTTGCTAGTGCGGCAGCACTTATTCTCAGATATTTCGATATTCCGACGAGATATTGTGAGGGCTATGCGATATCCTATGATCATGCAACCCATTACGGTGATCTTGTGGAAGATGCCAAATACAGTGATTATTATGACGGCTACAATGCTCTTGGTGAAACCGCACTTATTTCGGTTGATGCAACGGATGCAAATGCCCACGCATGGGTTGAGGCTTATATCGACGGAAAAGGCTGGGTTGTGGTCGAGGCCACTCCATCGGTTGATGATGAAGAAGAATTACTTGGTTTCTGGGAACAGTTCAGCAATTCAGTCGGTAAAAGTAATGACACAGATACAGAAGAGGATCAGGGAACAGGCTTCAGATTCAGGATAAACGATAACGCCATGCAGAAGGCAGCTTTGATCGTTATCATAGCTATCGCAGCAGCGGTCATGGTATTCACCTTCATCTTCTTCCGACCGACAATTGTTTATGTTTATAAATATGCCGGAGCAGGCAGAAACGACAGGCTGATCCTTAAGTATATGCGTTTCATCAGGAAAGAAAAGCGTAAGGATAAGGATTTCCGTGATAAGATGAATTACGAAACCCAGCTTGAATATCTTAGAAAAAGTGGTAAAATGACCTGTACAGACGACGACGCTGCCCGCCTGCTTAACATCCTTAACAAGGCCGGCTTCTCAAAGGAGACGCTCAGCGAGGATGACTTCTCATTCGCTGAGGGACTATTGTATAAATAAATTGTTTATATCAATATTTGGAGTTTAATTATATGTCAATCATTGAATATGAGAAGGCCCAGAAGATGGGCGTCAAAGCTTATAAAACCGCAGTCCAGAAGGGTATGCATCCATATCTTCCTGTTCTTGACGAAATATTATCTGAGAATGATATCGTAAAGGAAGTCAGTCTCGGCGTTGTTCGTGTACCGCTCTCACGAGTTGTCGGAACCTCGACCAGAAGCAGAACCTATTCCTTTGCGAATAATTTCATGCCTATTCTTGAACCTAAGACAGAGTTTGCCTACAAATGGTCGGCACTGGCGGATGCTCAGATGCATGAGGGCATCAGGGATCCGATCAAGGTCTATGAATATCTCAACTATTACTATGTTATCGAGGGCAATAAGAGAGCCAGCGTTATGAAATTCTTCGATGCTCTTGAGATACCTGCCGAGGTCATCAGGAAGATACCGAAGAAGACTGAAGAGAAAGAGAATAAGATATATTACGAGTTCATGGACTTCAACAAGATCACCGGTATCAACGATATCTGGGTGAGTGATGAAGG
>JAFWSY010000231.1 GCA_017519155.1 Eubacterium sp. | reverse complement strand
TGACGAAGATGATGACGACGATGATATTGATTCCGAAGGCTGTTATATGTTCAAGGCTGATTACAGTGTTCAGACTGTAGGAACTGAGGTAAAGCTTGGAATAAAGGATTCGGCAGGAGTTATTTCGTATGTAACTGCTAAAGTTGCAAATATCACTCCGTCGCTTGATGTAGACACAGTTTCAACTATTACAAAGAAGATTACAGGAGCCACAGCTCCGGGCGCAAGTGTTAAGGTAAAAATCGGAAAGAAAACCTACACGGGTAAAGCAGCTAAGGATGGAAGCTTCGCAATAAAGATTAAGGCTCAGAAGGCTGGAACAAAGATTGGTGTTACAGTAGCTAAAGATGGCTATAGTGCATCCAAAACTGTTAAGGTTGTTAAGAAAAAGGGTTACTGCGTACTTAAATCAGATCTGCAGGCTTCTGATACCACACTTAAGCTGGACGTACATGGTGGAGCAAAAGGAGATGTTCTTAAAATTAAGATAGGAGATAAGTCCTATACAAAGAAGATGAAGAAGAGTAAAAATGTCCAGACTGTTACAGTTGCTATATCTAAACCGAAGGCCGGAGCTAAGGCTTCTGTAAAACTAATAGATAAGAAAGGTAAAAACAAAGATAGTATTAGCTTTATAGTATCAGCTGGTGATAAGATAAAGTCCGGTATGTCCACGGCTGAGGCATCTCTCACCTCCTGGGGCAAGCCAGTTAAAAAACAGAGCATAGCCCAGTTAGGAGCCGAAGAGTGGATATTCGTAAAAGGCACAAAGCTTGCTTACGCATATATAATAGATGATGAAGTTATATATGTTCAGACTTATGATTGATCACTTGAAGAATCCGTTAATAGTAACGGAAAGTAAAAAATAAATACACCTACCTCATCAACATATGATATAATACCCCTTGTGGCAGTAAAATGCCGCAAGGGGTATTTATCCTGTAAAGTAAAAATGAAATGAATAAATGACAATAGCTACTATTGTCATCAAATCATAGAACAAAAGGAGAGAAAAAATGAGTTACGATAAGTATGTAAGTCCACTTTCAGAAAGATATGCCAGCAAGGAGATGCAGTATATCTTTTCACCGGATAAGAAGTTCAAGACATGGAGAAAACTCTGGATAGCACTTGCTGAGGCAGAGATGGAACTGGAACTTCCCGATGAGAATGGTAATCCAAGAATAAATCAGGAAATGATAGATGAGTTAAAGGCTCATGCCGATGAGATAGATTATGAGATGGCTAAGGCCGAAGAGGCTAAGGTCCGTCATGATGTTATGGCTCATGTTCATACCTATGGAGCATCTTGTCCTAAGGCAGCAGGTATAATCCACCTGGGAGCAACCAGCTGTTATGTTGGAGATAACACAGATGTTATCATAATGACAGAGGGACTTAAACTTGTTCGTAAGAAGCTTCTTAATGTTATAAATGAGCTTTCAAAGTTTGCAATGGAATACAAAGATCTTCCTACCATTGCATTTACACATTTCCAGCCGGCGCAGCCTACTACTGTAGGTAAGAGAGCAACTCTCTGGCTGAATGAGCTTTATATGGATCTTCAGGATGTGGAATACATGATCTCACAGCAGAAGCTTTTAGGTTCCAAGGGTACTACAGGTACACAGGCATCATTCCTTGAGCTTTTTAACGGAGATCATGACAAGGTTAAAAAATTAGATAAGCTTATTGCTAAGAAGATGGGCTTTGATGATGTTTATCCTGTTTCCGGACAGACTTATTCACGTAAAGTAGATAGCAGAGTATTAAATGTACTTGCGGGTATTGCTCAGTCAGCTCATAAATTCTCCAATGATATAAGACTGCTTCAGCATCTGAAGCAGATAGAAGAGCCATTTGAGAAGAATCAGATAGGTTCATCTGCTATGGCATATAAGAGAAATCCTATGAGAAGTGAAAGAATAGCTTCTCTTGCAAACTATGTGATCGTTGATGCAATCAATCCTGCCATCACAGCATCAACACAGTGGTTTGAAAGAACACTGGATGATTCAGCTAATAAGAGAATATCCGTTCCAGAAGCATTTCTTGCTGTAGACGGAATCCTTGATCTTTATCTGAATGTGGTTGATGGTCTTGTAGTATACGATAAGGTTATCTATGCAAAGTTTATGGAAGAGATACCTTTTATGGCTACAGAAAATATCATGATGGATGCAACTAAGGCCGGAGGAGACAGACAGGAACTTCACGAGAAGATCAGACAGTACTCCATGGAAGCAGGAGCTGTTGTAAAGAAGGAAGGAAAGCCTAATGATTTGCTTAAGAGAATTGCAGCTGACCCTGCATTCGGAAGAACTCTTGAAGAACTTGAGAGTCTTATGGAACCATCACTTTATGTAGGACGTGCACCTCAGCAGACAGAGGAATATATAAATGAGGTTATTCAGCCGATTCTGGATGCAAATAAAGCAGAACTTGGACTTACTGCAGAAATAAATGTATAATTTCAGCTTCATTTAAGATTTATAGGTTATTTTGATGGTATAACAAATTAATCTATAATCTATTAAAAGAAAAGGAGCTGTGATTATGAGAAAAAGATTTTTAAGAAAAGTAAAATATACAGCCGTTTTTCTGTCTCTTGGACTATTGATGGGCCTTACTGCCTGCGGCGAAGATGACGATGAGGACTTTGACATCGAGGAACTGCTTGAAGAAGATGATGAGGATGATGACTTCATAGAAGAAGATGACGAAGAAGATGAAGATGACGAAGCAGATCTTGATGATGGTGAGTTTTTTGACGGCGAAGACATAATGGCAGATGAAAATACTCCAACTAAGGAAAATGTGGAGATACATGACACCAAGGAAAACCATGCCGACTCAGAACATGTTATTCTTGCCGATGGAGAAACTACTGAGTATGCCAATACTCAGGTGACAAAATCGGGAAATGCCGAGGGAGACGAAGCAGATTTCTACGGAGATAATGCAGCTGTTCTGGCAACCAATAAGGCAGACCTGAAACTGAACAATATGGTCGTTATTACAAACGGAACACATGCTAACGGAGTGTTCTCCTACGGTGAAGAAACTCAGGTTGATATCTCTGACTCTGTCATAGAAACTACGGGAAATTGTTCCGGAGGACTTATGACTACAGGTGGTGGAAAAATGACTGCCACCAACATGAATATTCATACTTCGGGTAATTCATCAGCAGCTATCAGGTCTGACAGAGGAGGTGGAACTGTCAAGGTTTCCACCGGTGCATTTAAAACTGAAGGAACCGGTTCTCCGGTTGTTTATTCAACTGCTGATATAACAGTGGAAAATGCAATCATGCAGTCAGATGCGTCTGAAGGCATAGTGATTGAGGGTGACAATTCGGTTTCCCTTTCTTCAGTGGAGCTTATAGCAAATCATACAACTTTGAACAGTGATAAGTCGGATAATCATCAGGCTGTAATGATATATCAGTCTATGTCAGGTGATGCTGATCAGGGCACTGCAGTCTTTACAATGACTGACAGTCTGCTTACTAATAAGACAGGTGATATATTCTTCGTAAACAATACAGATGCTGTAATTACTGTTCTGAATACAGAAATAGAAAATGAAGATACAAACGGCGCATTTCTCAGAGTGGCAGCGGCCGGCTGGGGAAAGGAAGGCTCCAACGGAGGAAATGTAATTCTAAAGCTTGGAGATCAGCTCCTAAATGGTGATATAATCGTAGATGATATATCAACTCTGAATATGTATCTGACAAGTGAAACAGAATATAACGGAGCTATTAATTCAGATGGTAAAGCCGGTGATGTATATGTTGAGATAACCGGTGAATCCAAATGGATACTTACTGATGATTCCTATATCACTAGTCTCACATGTGATAAAGAATCCATCGATCTGAACGGACATAAGTTATATGTCAATGGTACAGAATATAAAGAAAAAACTGAGTCTAAGGGCGAACCGGTAGAAGCCAAGGTTCGTGAAAGCGGTGGAGATAAGCAGGCTCCTCCTGATGGTGACAAACCTGATGGAAAGGGTGATAAGCCGGCAGGTGACCCACCTGCTAAACCGGATGGAGATGATAAACAGCCGGGAGAAGAACCACCTGCTAAGCCTGATGGAGAATCTACAGTTGAGCCGAACTAGGTAGGTGAGAGGTTCTTAACGACTCATTATTGAAAGAGGATAAGGATATGAAATATTTCGTAACAGGTGTATGTGGACAGCTTGGACATGATGTAATGAATGATCTGGCAGCCAGAGGTCATGAAGGTGTCGGCAGCGATATCATGAATGAATATAGCGGAGCTGCAGATGGAAGTGCAGTTACCACCATGCCATATGTAAGTCTTGATATAACTGACAGAGAGGCGGTTTCAAGAGTTATTAAGGAAGTTAATCCTGATGTGGTTGTTCACTGTGCAGCCTGGACTGCTGTTGATGCAGCTGAGGATGAAGAGAATCAGCCTAAAGTCAGAGCAATAAATGTAGATGGTACAAAGAATATTGCAGATGTATGTAAAGAGCTTGATTGTAAGATGATTTATATATCCACTGACTATGTATTTAATGGTCAGGGAGAGAAACCATGGGAGCCGGACTGCAAGGATTATGCACCTTTATGTGTATACGGTCAGACCAAGCTGGATGGTGAGCTTGCAGTGGCAGGTACTCTTGATAAATACTTCATAGTTCGTATCGCCTGGGTTTTCGGAGTAAATGGAAAGAACTTCATAAAGACCATGTTAAATGTTGGAAAGACTCATGACAGAGTGACTGTAGTTTCAGATCAAATAGGTACTCCTACCTATACATTTGACCTGGCAAGACTTCTTGTGGATATGAGTGAAACAGATAAGTATGGATACTATCATGCAACCAATGAGGGCGGATATATCTCCTGGTATGATTTTACAAAGGAAATATATAAGCAGGCCGGCTATACTACAGAAGTAGTTCCTGTTACAACCGCAGAGTATGGAATATCCAAAGCGGCCAGACCGTTTAATTCCCGTCTGGATAAATCAAAGCTGGTGGAGATGGGCTTTACACCTCTTCCAACCTGGCAGGATGCCCTTACCAGATATCTGAAAGAGATCATGTAGAGTCGTATGAACAACTGTTAGGATTCAAAGAATCTATTAAGAGGATAATATGGCCAACATATTAGAATATCTGGACTGGCGTGGGGATATCCCCTTCAGTGTCAGCCCATTTAATGAGGTTGATAATTTAATACTTGCCGAGATATGTTATACGGATTTTGAGGGTGTCATGACACAGGATGACACCCTTTCTATAGTTGAGGCAGCTAGGCTTTATTTTGAGATTCATACCGAAGAAGAGGTGGTAAACAGGGATCTCTTTTTTAAGCTGGCTCCAATCATATTGAAGAAGGCCTCTGAATCCGAGAGATTCAAGGATGTGATGCTGAAGAACTATATCAATCTTATAAGCGTAACGAGAGAGGAGCAGTATTCGGCGGTAACCTTCGTGCTTCCGGGAGATATGATCTATGTTGCATTCAGAGGAACCGATAATACCATCGTTGGATGGAAGGAAGACTTTAATCTTTTCTTCATGAATGAGACTGCCGGACAGAAAAGAGCCGTTGAATATATAAATTATTATTTTAAGGATGATCCAAGAAGTCTTATGTTTGGAGGGCATTCCAAGGGAGGAAATTTTGCTGTATATGCAGCTGCCTTCTGTGACAGAGACATCCAGGACAGAATAGTAAATGTTTATTCTAATGACGGTCCCGGTTTCAGAGAAGAAATCATTAAGAAAAGAGGATATAAGAGGATACTGCCCAGAGTGACAAGTATTCTGCCTGAAGAATCTCTGGTGGGTGTCATGCTCTCCAACAGATATGAGAATAAAATAATAAAGGCTGATGCCAAGGGAATCGGTCAGCATGATCCTATGACATGGCAGGTTTATGGTAAAGGATTTGTGGAAGCAGATAAAAGAACTGAGGTCAGCCGCGTGGTAGATAATACCATGATGAAATGGCTGTCCGAAATGAGTGATGAAGACAGGGCGGTCTTTACGGATTCTATTTTCTCTACTCTGGATACCACAGGTGCAAGGACACTTGGTGAACTGAGTGAAGGAGGAATGAAGGCTGTTTCAGAAATCATTAAATCCTTAAAATCTATGCCTCCGGAAAAACAGGCAGAACTGTCTCTTATGTTTAAACGACTTATAAAAATCGGAAGGGACGAAGCATTTCTTGAGTTTAAGGATAAGGCAAAGACAAAGAGAATAACTAAGTCCGAAACAAAGTTAATACCTGAAATGACGGAAGAAGAAAAGGCAGTTTCGACTGATAAAAAGAAGATTCGAAAGGAAATGATCGATAAAAGATCTTCCATGGAGGATATGGAGGTTACAAAGAAATCCTTTGAGATATGTAAGAAGATCATGTCCATGAATATATATAAGAACAGTAAAGTAATCCTTGCATACATGAGTGCCCGTCATGAGGTTGATCTGAGTTACCTGATAGGAAAAGCCATAGAAGAAGGTAAGCTGGTATATCTTCCGAAGGTTGAGTCAAAAACTGATATGAAGTTTTATCTTTATGACGGTAACCTGAAGCTTGGAAAGTTCGGAATAAAGGAACCTGTCAGCAAGGCGGCTTTGGATGAAGAGCTTCTTAAAGAAGAGGGAGTTCTGATGATTGTGCCGGGAGTTGCATTTGACAAAACTAAAAATCGTCTTGGTCATGGCGGTGGATATTATGACAGGTTCTTTGATAAAGATAATAAGCTGTTTAAGCTGGCAGTGGGATACGACTATCAGATACTGGACAGTGTTCCGGCAGATGAACATGATAAGAAAGTGGATACTATAGTTACTGAGAAAGATATCTTATAATGCTGATGTGAATACCAAATATGAAAATATTATGAACTGTCGTAAAATGTTCGATATATGACAAAAAGGTATGATTTTTATATCTCTAGCCCCCTGTTTATGTGTTATACATTAAACACTACACACTACATTTACACATTTATTTGGGAGAGATTATAATGAGCAGAAAAGATATCAGGAAGTCAGAAACCTTTCTGGGTTTATTTTATATTGCAAAAATGAGAGTACTAGCACTGATTTTAGTGTTTTTTATGGTACTCTCTTTTTTTGCGCCTGTTGATATAGGAACAGGAGCAGTTAATGCAGCTGGTAAAATCAGTATATCTGCAAATAGTATTCTGGTAATAAAAAAAGGACATAGTTATAAGCTTAAGGTTAAAGTTAAAACCACAGGGAAAATCAGCAAAAAAGTAAGATACTTCAGTAATAATGAAC
>JAFWSY010000230.1 GCA_017519155.1 Eubacterium sp. | reverse complement strand
CCTTCCTGTACCAGGCCTCATTACGCATGGGCTCCAGCTTATAGAACATACCACCGTTAATAATGGTATTGTTATCTACATATATTTCCAGCGTTTCATTTCCTATACCAAGCCAGCTCTCATATATGGAATTCTTACGAAACTTCATATAGGCTTCATAATAATCCAGAGGATCATAGTACTCCCTGTTCAGAAACACCTCCACATCGTCATTCTTATATATATTCTGAATGATCTTGGATGGATAATCAAAGCCGTTGATCAGTCCGTATCTCACTGCCTCGGCATCACTTCTCAGTTCCTGATCCTTCTTATACTTATTAACCTTGTACATATTATATAGAACGACACCATTGGTAACAAAGAGCGGAACAAGAACACAGAACACAAACAGAAGCATCAGTTTATTCTTAAGACTGATGCGTGTGATATATCTATTTACATGTGAGCGTTTCTTTGACATCTTTTTACCCTGTCCACTCGACCTAATGGTTATTCTTTCACCACATGAATGTATCATTTATTCGAAATCTTTTCAATGATTACTATTAACAGATAACAATAATCTTTATATATAGAACAATTTTATGAATGACACAGACTACTTAGTGGAGTATAATGTCCTCTGCATTACAAAAAATATTTAGGTTATAATAGTTTTAAGGTTTAATTATGAGTACAAGTGTAGTTCTGCAGCAGATGGGAGTAATAACCATACTGGTTGCAATCGGAATAATTCTCTATAAAAAGAAAATCGTAGATGATTATACATCCCCAAAGCTTTCAGCCATCGTAATGGATGTATGTAATCCGGCGCTGATCCTTGCTTCCCTTCTTTCAGGAAATATAACGGCAACCCATAAGGATCTTCTGGTTGCTCTGCTGCTGGGCTTCTTATTCTATATGGGACTTGTTGTCCTGGGCTTTATTTTCCCCTTTATAGTAAGAGCAGATAAAGACACCAGCCGTTTCTATAATGTTATGACTGTTTATACAAATGTCGGTTTCATCGGAATACCCGTTGCCCGCGCCATACTGCCGGACAATGCTATTCTCTATGTTATCGTATGCAATGTAATGTACAGTCTTCTTTTCTATACACACGGTATCGTTATCCTCAGCAACGGAAAAGAGAAAATGAATATAAAGAAGATATTCAGTCCCGGCACCATCATGGCGATTTTAAGTCTTCTTGTTTTTTGGTTTGGAGTTAATCTCCCACCTATCGTATCAAACAGCATCAGCTTCATAGGAAATGCGACTGTATTTCTTTCAATGACTCTGCTGGGAGTGGGAATCGCCAGGTCCGATATAAAAAAAGGATTAAAAAACATCCGTATATGGATATATATCGCTATACGGATGCTTCTTGTTCCTATTCTTTTGTTTGTCTCACTGAGAGCAGCTAACTTCTCTCAGATAACAATTCTGGGACTCTGCCTTATGGCTGCCATGCCAATCGGCAATCTCCCTCTTATTCAGACCGAGAAAATGGGTGGCGATACAGAACTTCTTTCTAATTCCATCGCCATATCTACCTTCATATCCATATTCACGATCACTATACTCATGAGTATCTTTTCCAGTATGGTATACTAAACGTTATATTTTTCTATTCACAGTCACCTAAACGTTATTCGGGAGGCCGCACTCCGTGCTCTTTCGTCTGCTTTGCAGACTTCCTCCCTCATGTCGTTTAGGTCCCTGCTTCGCAGGTACGAAAAAAATAACAGAACCCATGTCTTTGACTGCAAGCAGTCACGACATGGGTTCTGTTATTTTTTTCTACTGTGAATAGTGATTTTTATATCGTTACGTTTTCTCCTACAAGGCCAACATATGCTCCCTGCTTAGCCTCTGCTGAATCAGGATGTGCAAGCAGCCACTTATTTCTAGCCCAAAGCATCTTATCTTCAAAGTCTATCTCTGCAGGCTTATCAATATCTGTATTAGTATCCTTCGGAAGAACTATTGCTACTCTGAAACCATCATCAGCAACCATACATGGTGCATAATGAAGTGATGTAGCATATACTTCAACAACTGCTCCTGCAGGTGCCTTAAATGCCTTTACATCTGCTGTATCAAGCTTGCCATCAATTATTTTCTCCTGTTTAGCAAGAAGAAGAACAAAATCAGTTGTTCCGATATTGATTTCACTGTTTCTGTGATACTCAAGACAATTAAGAGCCTTGTTGTAACCCCAGCACATACCGAGCTGAATTGGCATTCCTCCGAACGCATTTTTCCCAAGTGGTCCGAATATATCGCAAGCCTCAAGTGAAGGGATACCTGGCTCATATGCTACACCTTCTGCAGGCATATCAATAGCATTCATAGCATCGATAAGACCCTTTGTGTCATATCCCTCAAGAACTTTTCCGAACTCTTTGAACTCGGGATCAAATACTGAATAAATTGTCATTTTAAAATACCTCCTGGAAATACTTTTATATTTTTATGTTTGTAAAAACACTTTCTCAATTGTACCACATCGCTTTCAGCGATATGCAAGTCTTGCTTCGCAAGCCTTGGCTGCACTTCGTGCAACGTATCCTCACTTCGTTCGGACTCCGGGACCCCTCGGTGCTTTGCACCGTATCCCAGAGCTATTGTACCACATCTGCTTCTTTAATAGAAGAGATTAGTTTCTGATAATTACTTAATTTCAAGTATATATCCGGTTCCCCAGATAGTTTTTATATATTTAGGATTATTGGGATCCTCCTCCAGCTTCTCACGAAGCTTTCTGATATGCACATTCAGAGTTCCGTCCGAATAAAATGTATCTCCCCAGACCTCTTCAAACAGAGTGTCCTTGGAAACGATTGTATTCTTATGCTCATAGAGACATTTCAGAAGGGCAAACTCCTTTGCTTTAAGACTGACCCTCTGTCCCTCCAAAATAACCGACATGGTAGACTCATCCAGAGAAATGATCTCATCCGTATCGCTATCCTCCGAACCCGCGGAACCCGATAGTTCCCTTAACTGTTCAACTCTTTTAAGATTGACCTTTACCTTTGCCAGAAGAACCGACAGACTGTAAGGCTTTTTGATATAATCATCTCCGCCTATACTCAGCGCCACCAGCACATCATCATCGCTCTGACGGGCACTGATAAAAAGAATCGGAAGCTGATACTGCTGTCTGACCTTCTTGCAAACCTCAAATCCCGAACCGTCCCCCAGATTAATATCCAGAAGGATCAGATCAACTTCATTCTTATTTAGAAAATCAAAACAGTCTGAAGCATTTTCCACATATTCAGTTTTAATGCTGAACATCTCAAAATATTCAGCAGTCATCTTGGCCAGTTCGATCTCATCATCTACTATCAAACAATTATAATGCATGGTCGCAGCACCCTTCCTAATAAATTCCGATAAACATTTGCGCCTTCTTATTTTACATCATTATCCTTGATATTTCATCAGTAAAATATATGTGTAAAAAGGGCTGGATGACAGTTTTTCATCAGGTGAAAAACTGTCATCTTTTCTTAGCAATTACCGGGATATACATAGTTTAATCTTTCTTTTGCGATTTCTACCAGATGATAGACTTTTCTTACGTCTGTTGCATTTCTGTCTGTCATTTTGAAGCGTGGGAAGAATCTTGATATATGAAGGGGTATATCTCTGCCGATCACATGTCCGTTACCGTCTATCAGAGATGCTATCCATTCAGTCATCTCTCTCATCTCTTCTTCGTCGTCATTTTCACCCGGAATTATCAGTGTGGTAAGCTCTACATAGCAGTCTTTCACAGCACGGCTGATAAATTCCATTACCATCTTCCTGCTTCCACCCAGAACATCCCGATAATATTCATCCGTAAAACCTTTAAGATCTATATTCATGGCATCGATGTAAGGAAGTATTTCCTCAAGGACTGAAAGCTCTGCTGTGCCATTTGACACCAGAACATTCTTCATTCCTCTCTCTGAAACCAGCTTTGCACAGTCTCTTACATATTCATAACCGATCAGAGGTTCGTTATAGGTAAATGCGACGCCTATATTTCCTTCTCTTCTATAAGCCTCAGCTAGTTTTGCAAGTCTTTCCGGCTCCAGCACATCTAATTCTTCCTCTGCAGCATCCCCATAAAGTTTGCCCAGCGACAGCGCACTGTCCGACCAGGATATATCATAGTTTTGGCAAAAGGGACATCTGAGATTACACCCATAACTTCCCACGGAAAGTATCATACTTCCCGGATAGAAACGCGACAGCGGTTTCTTCTCGATAGGATCCAGAGCCACCGCAGTTACCAGCCCGTAATTACTTGCTACAACCTCTCCATCCTTGCATGTTCTTGCACCGCAGAAACCAAGAGCGCCTTCCTCTATATCACAATGCCTGAAACACACCTTACAACGCGGCATATTATCCACCCCCTGTTCAAAAAAGACACACTATCTATGTCGGATCACTTCGAATCTTTGAAGCGTATAATCATCCCCCGGTTTGATACCGCCTTTTCTCATGGCTATAGAAACCTGTGTATCCACATCATCCACTCCCTCCAGATCCGGCAGCAGAAGTCCTCTTTTATAGCCCGAAGTAACAATTACACCGTATCTCTTAACATCCAGCTGATCCTTTGAATCTATATCCTCAGGCTCTCCAAGAATATCAACATTCACTTCCAGCATATCCAGTTCATCCTCTGTTATAGCATCAAAACGAGGGTCTCTTGTAGATGCACTTATGGCATTCTCCACTATCTCCTCAGCTACAGAGTCCCGGGTGGGACCGATGGTTCCGATACAGCCTCTCAGCTGTCCGTTCTTATGTATTGAAACAAATGCACCTGCCTGTTTAGAGAATATCTCCTCAGGGAGAGTCTTCATCAATTCCCCCGGTATATCCTCCGGAACCCTGAGCTTCTTTTGATTTCTTATATAACTTTCCAGGGATGCCCAGGCCAGTTTCACATAACCATCAGCCTGATTTTTCTTCTCATTTACAGTATCCATAACCTGCTCCAGAAAATGTCTTCTATCATCTTCACCTTCAGGGTAGAAGCTGCAGATTCCGTATCCTACTCCTGTCACATCCTGATGGGAATACTTTGAGGCTTTAACTGCCACGCCGTCAAATGCACCGGCCATTATAACAAAGGAGCGGTGTCCACATTCGGCAGCCTTGTCACAGAAATCCTCATCAAAATCCAGCATTTCCCCAAAGGCGCCTCTTTCGGCAACGTCCATTATTCTTTCATCATAAACCGGTCCCTCCGGAGCAAATCCGTAAGGTCCATACTCCTGAAGTTTATGAGACAGATCACCGCTTGCCACAAATACTGCCCGGCGATTGAGTCTTGCCACAGCATCCTTTATATACATACCAAGTCTATAATGATCCACCAGAGAAAGCCCCGACAGTCCGACTCTTATTATGCTGCCGCCTTTATAATATTTCCTGATAAAGTAAAGGGGAACCATAGTACCGTGATCCAGTCTTTTCTCCTGCTCACCTTCAATTCCGGCAGGAAAACCATCCTCAAATAGTGCTAAGGACAGTTCATTTACCAGCTCATAATCGTAGCTTTCCCTGAAGCTTACCTTCGGCGCCCTGAAGTCACCGAAATCACCTTCAGCCCCTTTACCGGGAGATATATGAAAATAGTTCGAATACATGGTTGTATGGGGACTGCTTATAATGATCGTCTCCGGCTTAAGCAGAGCTATCTGTCTTGCAACCCCTTCATATGCATCAATAGTTTCCTGAATCTTTGCCTCGCTTCCGCGTCCCACCTCCGGCACTATCATCGGTGGATGTGGCACCATAAATCCCGCTAGAATACTCATTTTCCCTTCTCCTTTTTTATAGATCTACCGTCTTCGTGGCAAGCTTCTCACGAAAACGCACATCATGCTCTACCACTATCATAGTCGGTTTATAAGTTTCTATCAACTTTTCTATCTGCATTCTTGAAAAAACATCTATGTAGTTAAGGGGTTCATCCCATATATAAAGATGAGCTGAGGTTAGCAGACTCGCCGCAATAAGGACCTTCTTCTTCTGTCCCTCCGAATACTCCTCCATATTTTTTTCAAACTGTATCCTGCTCATATCCAGTTTTCTGAGGAGTGTAAGAAAGAGACTGTAGTCCAGTCCATGCTTCTCAGCATATTCCTTAAGACCACCCTTAAGGTGTGACGTATTCTGATTGATATAGGAAATATCAAGACCACTGGCCATCTCAAGTCTGCCGGATATTTCCATATTGGCTATATCCTCATCACTTACCAAAGCAGCATTACTGCCACTTAGTATTGCTTTGATAAGACTGGATTTTCCGCATCCGTTTTCACCATTCAAAAACAGGATATCCCCCTGCATCAACTGAAATGTAACTCCGCCGAATATATTATGAACCTCCCCTGTCTTACCATCCCTGTAACCAAGCGACATATCTCTTGTTTCCACAAGACATTTCTTATGATGAGTAAGAGGCATAAGCTTCAGGTCATCCACCTTCTCGATATCATTTAACAGGCCTTCCTTTTCCTCTATTTCACGATCGATCCTCTTCTCAAAGTTCTTTACTCTCGACT
>JAFWSY010000023.1 GCA_017519155.1 Eubacterium sp. | reverse complement strand
CTTTAAGACTCGAGAATTTTCTTACGGTTATAGAAAAAGGAAAACTTGCAAGATCGTTCCTGAACAGTCTGATATATTCAGCCGGCTCAACAATTCTTTGTGTATTCCTGGCATCCCTTGCAGCTTATGTATTATCCAGAAATCAGACTCGCCTCAATAGATTTCTGTATATGTTTATAGTTCTGGGAATCACACTGCCGGTTAACTACGTGGCACTTACCAAGGTTCTGCAGTTTCTTCATTTAAATAATACGACTATAGGAATCATACTTCTTTATACAGCTATGCAGCTTCCTTTTATGACATTCCTCATACACGGTTTTGTTTCCAAGGTTCCTGTGGAACTGGATGAAGCGGCCGTAATAGATGGCTGCGGCCCAGTTAAGCTTTATTTCTATATAATCGTTCCAATGCTTAAACCGGCAATCGCAACAGCAGCGGTTCTTACATTTTTGAACACATGGAATGAATTTGTTTCACCGCTTTACTTCCTTAATAAGACGGAGCAGTGGCCAATGACACTTTCTGTTTATAATTTCTTTGGAATGTACTATAAGGATTGGAATCTGGTATGCGCAGATATCTTCCTCACAAGTTTACCGGTTCTTATAGTGTATCTGATAGGACAGAAATATATCGTATCAGGAATGACTGCAGGTGCGTTGAAAGGTTAGTTTATGAACAGAGTTTACGAGAAGCTGTCGGATGAAATGATCCATGTGTATTATCCCCTTCAGGTATCAGCTGATTCTGAAATGTATGATGAAGAACCAGTTGAGTTTACATGGAACAATGAGTGCGTACTCAGGCAGTCCGGGGTAAGATTTACGCCGAAAACAGAATATAAATATGTTTCTGAGGATAGCGGCTTCAAAAAGAAGATGACTGCAAACGGAGAAGTGCTATATACGGAAGCTATGCGCAGGGTTCCGGGAAGAGAGCTGTACTGTGTAGATCTAGAGTTTGACATTGGTGAGAGTGAGTTGCTGCTTGGACTCGGGCAGTATGAAGATGGGACTTTTGATCATAGAAACCTTACGCAGTATCTATATGAATCTAATATGCGCATAGCTATACCGTTTCTTGTGACTACCGGGCATTATGCAATTCTTATCGATTCAGAGAGCTGTATGGTTTTCAAATCGGAAGGAAACAAAGTGCACTTTATCATCGATAGTGCCGAAAGCTTTTCTTATTATGTTTTCTTAAGTGAGGACATAAAAGGACTTATAAAGAATTATTACATGCTTACAGGTAAGCCTTCGATGCTTCCAAGGTGGGCTTTTGGATATATTCAGAGTCGTGAACGTTATGAAAACAGTGAACAGTTGGAAACTGTGGCCGGTTCCTTCAGAGAAAGAGATATACCAATTGACTGTATAGTACAGGACTGGTTCAGCTGGGAAGACGGATTATGGGGTGAGAAAAAATTTGATAAGAAGAGGTATCCTAATCTGAAGGGTACCATAGACAGACTTCATGATAATAACATTCATTTCATGGTAAGTATATGGCCCAATATGAGTTCTGATTCAGAGAATTACCGTGAATTTGCCGCAGAGGATATGCTGCTTCCTAATTCAAACGTTTATAACGCATTTGACGAAAATGCAAGACACATATACTGGCGTCAGTGCTGGGAAGAGATTATGGAAAGCGGTACAGATGCTTTGTGGTGTGATAATGCAGAGCCATTTTCGGATGCTGACTGGAGCGGTGAAAATAAGAAGCCCGAAGAGGACAGATATCTTGTGGTAACAGATACCTCAAAAAAATCCATGAGCTGGGATCGCATTAATTCTTATGGTCTGTATCATGCCAGGGGAATATATGAGAACTGGCGTAAGTCTTACCCTGATAAAAGAGTTGTTAATCTTACAAGATCGGGATATACGGGCATACAGAAGTACGGTACTATCCTGTGGTCGGGAGATATTACAGCGACCTACGATACTCTTCGTAAACAGATAGTTGAAGGGATAAATATGAACCTTACGGGAATGCCCTACTGGACTTTGGATATCGGTGGTTTTTTTGTTGTAAATGATAAGTATGAGAACCGGGGCTGTAATGACACGGCACATCTGCCCCTGTGGTTCTGGCATGGTGATTATAATGACGGAGTGGAGGATAAAGGTTACAGGGAACTTTATGTAAGATGGCTGCAGTTCGGGACTTTTCTTCCCATATTCCGTTCCCATGGCACGGATACGCCGAGAGAACCATGGCAGTTCGGGGACAAAGGGGATATTTTTTATGACACCATTACCTATTATATAAAGCTGAGATACAGTTTGATGCCTTATCTGTATTCACTTGGTGCTGCTGCATATCTGGACGGTGAAGTCATAATGAGAAGTCTTGCTCTGGATTATGCAGATGATGAGCATGCTCTTAATGTAACGGATGAATATCTTCTGGGCCCGTCTCTTCTTGTGGCCCCGGTGTATAAGCCTATGTATTATCTTCCAAACAGTGTTCTGATTGAAGATTCACCGAAAAGCCGGAGCGTTTATCTGCCTAAAGGAAATGGATGGTATGATTTTTATACCGGAAAGTATTATGAGGGCGGAAGCCTGATAGAGGCGGATGCGCCTTTGGAAAAGATTCCTGTTTTTGTACGTGAGGGATCCATACTGCCGTTTTCCGATGATATATCTTATGCTGATGAGGATGGTGGAAGAGTAGGCAGGATACGTGTTTATGAAGGTCGTGACTGTTCCTTTAAGATTTACTTTGATAAGGGCGATGGCTATGATTATGAAGCTGGAGAATATAGCATCTTAGAGCTTAAGTATTCAGAGGAAAATCAGCAGCTGGCCATATCGAAAACAGGCGATTACCCTGTGGATGAATCCTTTGATGTAGAGTTTATTGGAAAGTGATATGTATTGCTGTTATATTTTTGATATGATAAAATATCCCTATGGTTAATGGACAATGTATGGGGCTTTGTTTTTGTCTGTTATAGGGGTTTTGATATGTCAACGGAGTTTA
Organism: Eubacterium sp.; assembly: GCA_017519155.1. Lineage (GTDB taxonomy): Bacteria > Bacillota > Clostridia > Lachnospirales > Lachnospiraceae > Eubacterium_Q. The sequence continues at coordinate 4,931 of JAFWSY010000023.1, read as the reverse complement.
AAAAGAACCAGATAAAAAGGTTTATAAGTTTAAATAGAGCGATATATATATTCATGATTCTTACTGTTTTCCTTTCAAGAATTACTGAGCTTATGGATAACAGTATACTTATGCTTTATTATGTTGCTCTTATTTTATTGGTTCTTAGTCTCGACAGATTTGTTTTTTTCAGAAGAGTAAAGCTGCTTGATCAGGAAGCAGAATTTCCCGGCACACTCTTTCGTGTAAGGACATGCATTTATATAATTCTGTTTTCTGTTGGTGGAGTAATTGATATAATTCCGCCTGCTTTAGTTGTGTGTATATATATGTGTATCATGTATATTCTGATTCAGGATGCTATATTCTGCGAGGTATTTGATATAGTAAATAACTGCCTCGTGATATCGATCATGCTTTTTATTTCAGGAATCATGCTGTTTTTTATACAGTACAGAAAGCTTGTGAACGGCATATGGATAAATGGTTATGCTCCGCCTCTTGTGGTGGTTATTATCGTTTGTAATCTGCTATATCTGATCTTTGACTGGATAATAAGATACATGGAAGAGAGAAATAAGAAGCTTCTTTTCGAAAATGAAGAAATTGCTGAAGAAAACAAGAAGCTGACTTTGTTCAGGGAAAAAGTTGAAAAAGTAAACAGTGAGATAAATTATCAGAAAATAGAGCTTACAAAGGCAAATGATGATCTGGCTGAAAGCAATCTGGAGACCAGGACGCTTATTAACGTTATGAAGTTTTTCTCCACGAGCTTTGATATAGAGAAGAATGCTCAGGTGATGGTGGAAAATGTCATGGAACTGAAGGATGCCAGAATCGTTGGGATATACATTTCCGAAAATGTATATATGAACGAGAATCCGTATATAGAAATAAAAGCAGAGAACGATACTTCCTTTAAGCTTCTTGAAAATGATATTACGGATATATACAAGATGGTTGTGGAGCTGGGGAGCTTCGAGCCGGTGGTACTCTGTGAAAATCATGAGTTTAAGTATAAATTCCTGACCGGAGGAAATATATGTAATGCTGTGGCATTTCCGGCCTTCGAAGATAAAGACATATACGGAGTCATGGTTGTGGCTTCGGGAAAGTATGATTTCTTTATTAATGGCTATTCATTTTATGAATCGGCGGTTATGGACTTTACATCAGCTCTGATATCTGACAGGTTATATCTTAAAACAGAGGAAATGGCTAAGAAGGATGGACTTACAAAGGTTTATAACCGTGTATATTTCAACCAGTTTTATCATGAACTTAAGAAAAATGTCCTTGAAAGCGGGGATGCGCTTACAGTTGTTATGCTGGATATAGATCATTTCAAAAATGTAAATGATACCTACGGACATCTTGCCGGAGATGAGGTCATTAAGATGGTGGGAGCTGTGGATAATAAGTATGCTGAGCTTCATCAGGGAACAGCAGTCAGGTTCGGAGGTGAAGAGTTTCTTCTTATTTTGAGGAATACCGGTCTGTCTGAAGCATATGATATTCTTAAAGAGATGCATGACGAGATAACGTCAACAGTGGTTGAATTTGAGGATATGAAGATAAAAATAAATATCAGCATGGGTGTTTCTTCCTATAAAGAGACCTGTGATGATATAGATGCACTTGTGGACCGGGCGGATCAGGCTCTGTATTACAGTAAAACCCACGGACGCGGCATGATAGTCATAGATGGACGTGAGGAGGAATCAAGTTCTTAATTAAGTGTGACGAAAAGTTCATAAACTAATAAAAGCCTTGACATATATATTACAAAGTGATAACATGACCTTGTAATAAATATGTAACATTTGAGAGAAAAATGTAACATTTGTTTACATAATATTGCGGTTTTGTAATATTTTGTTAAAAATGTTGAAAAAATTACAATATTTTGTGGTTTTTGATGAAATATGCTGAAAGGCTTTTAGAAATGAAACGTAAAACTGAGTTAAAACTTGAAAGTGCAAAACTTTTTTCCAGAAAATATGTTTTTTCTGGAAGATTTATAGTTAGAAACACTCTTTGTGTTATTGCTCTTGCAGCTATTACAGGCTCTTCAGTATTTGCAGCTGATATAATCGGAGACAGAAGTGTTAAGGAAGTTAAGTCAGCTGAGATAGTTAAGATTACAGAGGAAGCAGTAACAGAGGAAGCTGCTCCTGTAGAGTACATAGTAAAGCTTGATAATACAGAAACAATGGATGTGTCTTCCATAGATACACTTTATTCAAAGTTTGAGGAAGATGGAGCGGTTTTAGCTAAGGCTAATAATGCAGAGTACCTTACACAGTCTGAAACAGACATGACAGGTAAGTATATTGTTATTACTGAAGGACTTAACCTCAGAGCTGAAGCTTCTGAAGATGGAAAGGTTCTCGGGGTTCTGAATACAGGAGATTCCGGAGAAGTTGTTGGAACAGACGGCGACTGGACCATGATATCATCTGATTCAAACGAGGGATACGTTAAGTCTGAATATATAGTAGTCGGTGAGGCTGCTACTGAGATAGCAAAAAGAGCAGCTGATGAAAAGAAAACTCTTCGTGATACTATCGGTGTAGAAGTATCCTATGCTAAGGCTGATACAGAAGATAAAGAAGAGACTGAGGAAGCTGAAGAGGAAGAAAATACTACAGAAGCCGAGGAAGAAGATACTACAGAAGAGGCTCCGGCTGATGATACTACTACAGAGGAAGCTACTGAGGCGCCTACAGAGGCTCCAACAGAAGCACCTACGGAAGAAACTACTGAGGCTCCTGTGGAAGCATCAGCAGATGATTTATATCTCCTGGCTGCTATCGTATACGGTGAGGCGGGAAACCAGTCCTATGAAGGACAGCTTGCAGTAGCAAGTGTAGTTATGAACAGACTTCGCAGCGGACTGTGGGGCAGCACTATTGCAGAAGTTATCTATGCTCCATATCAGTTTGAAGCAACAGGAACAAGCGCATTCCAGAATGCTCTCAGCACAGGTGGTTCTGAGACATCACTCAGAGCAGCACAGGATGCTCTTAACGGAGCAAACAATGTTGGAAGTTATATGTATTTCCTTCCTACCTGGAATGTAGATACATCGACACTATCAAGCTATATGCAGATAGGTGATCATATATTCTTCTAAAAACTTATTTCACAAAGAAACTCATACATTAGAGCCCATGGATTTTAATGATCCATGGGTTCTTTTTGGCTCGTAGAGTAACGCGTCTGTAATATGTTGAAAAATTGTTCTGATTTAATGTAAGAATTCCTTGATTACAAATGACTTTTGTACTAATATATAGAAAGTATTTTTTTAGGAGGAAGTTATTATGGCTAAAGAAAAAGTAATACTTGCTTATTCAGGCGGACTTGATACAACAGCTATCATCCCATGGCTGAAGGAAACATATGATTATGAAGTTATCTGTGCCTGCATCGATGTAGGACAGGAATCAGAGCTGGATGGCCTTGAGGAAAGAGCTAAACATTCCGGAGCTGAGAAATGCTATATCGTTGATGTAGTAGATGAATTTTGTGAGAATTACATCATGCCTACAGTTAAGGCTGATGCAGTATATGAGAACAAGTACCTTCTCGGTACTTCATTTGCAAGACCTCTTATCGGTAAGGTTCTTGTAGATATAGCACGTAAGGAAGGCGCTACAGCTATCTGCCACGGAGCTACAGGTAAAGGAAATGACCAGCTTCGTTTTGAGCTTGCCATTAAAGCACTTGCTCCTGACATCAGAATAATCGCATGCTGGAGAGATCCTAACTGGCAGTTTGATTCACGTGAGTCAGAATATGCTTATTGCCAGTCAAAGGGTATCGAGCTTACATTTGACGTATCACAGAGCTACAGCCGTGACAGAAATATCTGGCATATCTCTCATGAGGGACTTGAGCTCGAGGATCCTGCAAATGAGCCAAACTATGATCATCTCCTTGTACTTGGAGTATCACCTGAGAAGGCTCCTGAAGAAGGTGAATATGTTGAGCTTACATTTGAAAAGGGTGTTCCTACATCTGTTAATGGTAAAGCTATGAAGGTTTCAGATATCATCCGTGAGCTGAACCGTCTCGGCGGAAAGCATGGTATCGGAATTATAGATATAGTTGAGAACCGTGTAGTCGGTATGAAGAGCCGTGGTGTATATGAGACACCTGGTGGAACAATCCTTATGGAGGCTCATAAGCAGCTTGAGGAACTTATCCTTGATCGTGATACACTTGATTTCAAGCGTCACATCGGTATCAAGTTTGCTGACCTCGTATACGAAGGAAAGTGGTTCTGCCCACTTCGTGAGTCACTTCAGGCATTTATCGAGAAGAGTGATGAGCGTGTTACAGGTACAGTTAAGTTCAAGCTTTATAAGGGTAATATAATCAAAGCTGGAACTACTTCACCATATACACTTTATTCAGAATCACTTGCAAGCTTTACAACCGGTGATCTCTATGATCATAAGGATGCAAGCGGATTCATCAACCTCTTCGGTCTTCCAATGAAGGTTAGAGCTATGCTTGACCAGCAGAGAGACCAGTAAGATAAGCAGAACTTAGTTTACATAAAAAAAGATGACAGTTTTTCACCTGATGAAAAACTGTCATCTTTTTAACCCCGGATGAGAGGGCAAAACCCCTTTTGCCCTGACACCATATAATGTTTTTGGAGAATAATTAAATGCTTTATATAATTCGTCATGGAAAAACTGACTGGAATAATCTGCATAAGATACAGGGCAGGACGGATGTTCCTTTAAATGAAGAGGGAAGGGCTATGGCCAGAGAGGCTGCAGTGGAATATAAAAATGTACATTTTGATGTGTGCTACTGTTCACCTCTGATCCGTGCCATGGAAACGGCTGAGATCCTTCTGGAGGGCAGAGATGTCCCCATCATCACCGACGACAGGCTTATGGAGATGTGCTTCGGAGTATATGAAGGTGTGGAAG
>JAFWSY010000229.1 GCA_017519155.1 Eubacterium sp. | reverse complement strand
GATCTGTCTTTGTAATGTTCCTGATCCCTTCAAGTGTATCCTGTAGAATCTGATTTGATATCATATTACACCTCTCTTATTTTACTCTCTTCTCCATTTTTTCATAACTCCCCTTGCCGGAAGATACTACCCGACAATCTATCCATACTATTCTAACAGATAATTCATGCAAAAAAAAGGGAAAATGCATTTTTTAACGCATTTTCCCTCCAAAATTCATTAAATTTTAACAGTTTAAATTAGTTTGCGATGATTGACTCAGATTCCTTATCGAAGATATGGATCTTAGAAAGGTCAAATGCGAACTGAACTGTATCACCAGGTCTAGCTGTTGTACGAGCATTAACTCTGGCTGTGATATCGAACTGATCGATTGTGAAGTACAGATAAACTTCAGCACCGAGCATTTCGTAAATGTTGATTCTAGCGTCGATAACTGACTCTGGTGATGACTCGATGAAGAGCTGCTCATCATGAATATCCTCAGGACGGATACCAAGAACAACATCCTTGTCGATGAAGTCGCCAGCGATAAGCTTAGCAGCCTTAGCATCTGGAACCTTGATTGAGTGAGAACCGAACATAAGAAGAACGTCCTGTCCTGACTTAACAACCTTACAATCGATGAAGTTCATAGGTGGCATACCCATGAAACCTGCAACGAAGAGGTTTGTTGGATGATCATAGAGGTTCTGAGGTGTATCAACCTGCTGGATGATACCATCCTTCATAACTACGATACGAGTACCAAGTGTCATAGCCTCTGTCTGGTCATGTGTAACGTAGATGATAGTTGTCTGAAGTCTCTGATGAAGCTTAGATATCTCAACACGCATCTGAACACGAAGCTTAGCATCAAGGTTTGAAAGAGGCTCGTCCATAAGGAATACCTTTGGCTCACGCACGATAGCACGTCCCATGGCAACTCTCTGTCTCTGACCTCCTGAAAGAGCCTTTGGCTTACGATCAAGAAGGTGCTCGATCTCAAGAATCTTAGCTGCTTCATGAACCTGCTTATCAATCTTCTCCTTTGGAATCTTTCTAAGCTTAAGTCCGAATGCCATATTATCATAAACTGACATGTGTGGATACAGAGCGTAATTCTGGAATACCATGGCGATATCTCTATCCTTAGGCTCTACATCGTTACAAAGCTTGTCGCCTATCCAGAGCTCTCCGGAACTGATGTCCTCGAGTCCTGCGATCATTCTCAGTGTTGTAGACTTTCCACATCCTGAAGGACCAACGAAGATAACGAACTCTTTGTCTTCGATATCAAGATTGAAATCCTTAACAGCGTTAAATCCATTAGGATAAATCTTGTATATGTTCTTTAATTGTAATCCTGCCATTTTAATATCCTCCTAATAGCATATTATTTCGATGCCTTTTTTACAACTTCGTTAATGATAATACTTTTCATGGGAATAAACTATATATGTCTTGCATAAATAATGCTTTAAACTTTTGTTTATATTGCACATTGACTAATAATTTCTATGAATAATAAACAAAAAAAAGCGTTTCAATTCCGTCTTTTTTTGATGTGTTTTGTGATACTTTACCCAACATATTACAAAAGTATTAACCACATTTAATCTCTTTTTAAAATATTACTAGATTTTTAGCCGAATTTTCGTCACTACTGACTAACAATATCATCAGAATTTCCTATTATTATAAAGACCTTTACTCCATCCTTATCTAAATCGCACTCTATGTTGTCCTGAGTACCCGTTTCCACTGTTGCTTCGGGGAAAAGTTCAGCAATTTTACTGCTGGATATTTCCTCTGTATATACTATACGAGTACTGTCCTGAGATCCTCCAAAATAGTTACCTGTTTCAATAGTTGTAAATCCGGCCTCAGCAAGCTTATCCTTCCATGCTGCAGCAAGTCCTGAGGTTTCTGTAGCATTTAAAACTACTATCTTGTCGTCTGCGCCCAGATCTGCCTTACTTCCATCTGAGTCATCATATAGAAGATTCTCATTTTCAGGCTTTGAACTGTCTGTATCCGATGCCAGCAGCTCGTCTCTGTCAGAATCCACCAGAAGGGACTCGTCAAATTCCTGTTCCTGCTTTCTGTCATCTGCAGTTAAAGTATATTTTACAAGATATGCTCCCATTGCCAGAATAACCAGTCCGAGTATGATTACGATTGCTTTTAAAAAAAACAAAAAGAATATTCCGGCCGCATTTTTCTTTTTTTTCTTAGCCATGATTATATTTCCTCCCATTCAGGATTCACACGCTCTTCGCCTAAAAAGTATATCAAATGAATAAGGGTATTTCAAGATAACTTTTATTATGTTACAATAGCCTAAAGCCTATATAAATAAAGGAAAATCGTTATGAACAGTATACTCATTACCGGCGCCAGCCGAGGTATAGGGCGCAGCATCGCAGTTCAGGCAGCCCGCTCCGGACTGTATAATAGAATAATAGTTAATTGCATCAAAAATGAGTCAATGCTCATGTCTGTCAAAGATGAGGTACAGGATATACTTGATAACCTCCCCACCGATCACTTTAACGGTGAAGAAACTCTCTGTCTTATGTCTGTAGGAGATACAGGTGATATATCATATGTAGAAACTCTTCACAAAGAGATAGGTTCCGTAAATGTACTTATTAATAATGCATCCATATCCATAACCGGTCTTTTTACGGATATGACTCCCGAACAGTGGGACAGGATTATCAGAACCAATCTTACTTCCGTATATAACACCTGTCATACATTTGTCCCTGATATGATAAATGATAAAAAGGGCAGAATACTTAATATTTCTTCGGTATGGGGACTTGTTGGTGCCTCCTGCGAGGTTGGCTACAGCGCAGCCAAGGGAGCTGTTAATGCATTTACCAAGGCTCTGGCTAAGGAACTGGCTCCCAGCAACATCCAGGTAAACGCTTTGGCACTGGGTATTGTTGACACTGAGATGAATTCAAATCTTACTAAAGAAGATCTGGATAATATAAAGGAAGATATCCCTTCAGGCTATATAATGACACCTGACGAAGCAGCCGACGCGGCTCTCAAGCTTCTCGACATGCCGGAGTACTTTACCGGCGAGGTGGTAAAACTGGACGGAGCCTGGATCTAGCAGCTTGGGTATACGGCATAATAGATATTATAATTAAAGGAGAATAATTATGGGTGGTACATATGTAGAGTTTTTCTCTGATGAGGCATTGGAAAATGTAATGTGCCTTCTTGAATACAAACCGGATCATATCATATATCTGGGCTATAAGGTAACAATGGTCACCAGAAAAATGAAGAGTCTTAAACAATTTGCCGGTATAGTTTCTCCGAAAACTAAGCTGGAATTCATAGAGGTACAGAGAGATAATCTGGACTCATGCATCAAATCACTCTCCGAAATAGCCGATAAATATCCGGACGCATTTTATGAACTGACAGGCGGCGGCGAGATGCTTCTTATCGCCTTTGGTTTCATAAGCGCCACAAAGAATCTCAAAACTCTTCGAATCGATCCATATACAGGTCTTGAAGTGAATATGCTTCCCGGACATTCTCCGAGCCAGCATAGGGACAAAATGAAGATTTCTGTCAAGGAAAATATAATCCTCCACGGCGGACTTCTGACAAGACAGACCGGAAGCTACAGCACCTGGTCCTTTACTACTGAATTTAAAGAAGATATACGTATCATATGGGATATAGCAAGACGTCTTGAGCATAAATGGAACCGCTACTGTTCTATTATAGAAGATGTAGTAAAAGCTAACCCCTGTGATGAGACCGGATATTATGTACTTCCAAAATCATCTCTGGGTGAAGCGGTAGCGCTTCTTGGTAAACTGAACGGCCAAGGCATGCTGAGGGATTTTACCCAGGACAATAAAAGAGTCCGCTTCAGATTCAAGAACAGTTCCATAAAGCATATAGTTACAAAAACCGGAAATATACTTGAGCTTCATGTATATGAGGTAGCTTCAAGAGCCCCTGAGATATTTACAGATCAGATAATCGGGGCAATGATAGACTGGAACGGTGACAAAACAGAAACAGAAAAAGCAGACTTTGCGTCTGCTTACGAAAAATATATGCATTCAAGCTACGATACTATAAACGAGATAGATGTAGTACTGATGCGTTCAACCGCCCCTATATTTATTTCCTGCAAAAGCGGAAAAGCCGGCAGCAATGCGCTGCACGAGCTCGAAACCGTAACAAGACGTTTCGGTGGTAAATATGCAAGCAAAGCTCTGGCAATGGCTCTTCCACTGGAATCCTCAGCCAACGGCAGCTCCTTCTTCAGAGAGCGCGCCAAGGAAATGCATATATGGGTTATCGATAATATCTATCATCTGACAGATGAAGAACTGCTCAATAAGCTGATAAAACTCCAGCCATAAGCCGTTTTATTCTTTCTGTCTGGCAAGATTAGCGAACTTGGTATATTTACCAAGCCAAGCCAGCTCAACTGTTCCCACGGAACCGTTTCGCTGTTTTGCTATGATGATATCAGCTACTCCGGGCTTCTCTGTTGTATCCGGATTATAATAATCATCTCTGTATATAAACATTACTACGTCCGCATCCTGCTCTATAGCTCCGGACTCTCTCAGGTCGGCAAGCACAGGCTTGTGATCCGGTCTTGAGTCAACCGCTCTGTTCAGCTGTGACAGTGCAATAACCGGAACATTTAGCTCTCTGGCAAGCGCTTTAAGAGATCTGGAAACTTCCGAGATAAACAGCTGTCTTGATTCAGCCTTTGAATTGGCGCTGCTCATAAGCTGAAGGTAGTCTATGATAATAAGTCCTATTCCTTCTGTTTGTTTAAGCTTACGACATTTTGTTCTGAGCTCAGCCATATTAATAGAAGAATTATCATCTATAAATACATTTACGTCTGCCAGATCATCGGCAGACTTTATTATTTTGGCCCAGTCACTGTCGGATATATCTCCAGTTTTCAGATTCTTGGCATCAACCATAGAATCAACAGCCACAAGTCTTGTAACCAGCTGCTCACGTCCCATCTCAAGTGAGAAAATAACAACCGGAGTTTTTTCTCTGGTTGATACATGATGAGCTATATTTAGGACAAATGCGGTCTTACCCATGGATGGTCGGGCAGCTACCAGTATAAGCTCTCCACCATGCAGACCTGTAAGCATATTGTCCAGATCCGTAAAGCCAGTCCTTAAACCGTTTATCTTACCTTTGTTCCTTGAAGCAGCTTCTATCTCTCCAATAACATCAACTACTATACTTCTGATAGGCTGAAAATCCTTCGAACCTGTTTTATTCTGCATCAGTCCGAATATATCAGACTCCGCATTTTCCATGATCTTATCTACTGAATCAACACCCTCATAAGCCTTTGCGGATATTCCATCCGCCAGCTTGATCATTTTTCTGAGATATGACTTATCCTTAACTATTCCCGCATAATCCTTAGCAAATGCTGCTGTTGGTACATTTGCGAGGATATCTCCCAGAAAGCCCAGACCGCATATCTCATCAGGTGCTCCCTTTTCTCTCAGCTTCTCACCGAGTATTATCTCATCTACAGGCTTTCCTTCATTATATAAGTCTACCATTGCATCAAATATAAGCCCGTACTGAGTATTATAAAAATCTTCTTTTATAAGAATAGCACTCACCTCAGATATGGCATCTCTGTCCATAAGCATAGAGCCGATTACACTTCTCTCTGCATTTGTATCATGAGGTGGTATGCGTTTTATAATATTTTCATCAGCCATTTGCAACCCTCAAATATTTATTTCTCCTCTACAACATCCAGCATCAGCTCTGCTGTAACCTGTGGATGCAGTTTAATCTTTATGTTATACCCACCTATTGACTTAACCGGATCGTCCAGAATTATTTTCTTCTTATCAATATCTATATTCAGCTGTTTCTTTATTATCTCAGCTATTTCCTTTGATGAAACCGAACCAAAGGTCTTTCCGTTAGCACCGACCTTCATGGTGCATGTAATCTTCTTCTCTGCCAGCTCAGCCTTAAGCTGCTCTGCTGCTGCCAGATTCTCTGCTGCAATCTTCTCATCATTCTGATTCTTCAGCTTCAGATCGTTCAGATTCTGAGGAGTAGCCTCTACTCCGAGCTTCTTTGGAAGAATCATATTTCTGGCATAACCCTGGTTTACTTCAACTATATCACCCTTTTTTCCAAGGGACTTAACATCCTGTAATAAAATAATCTTCATTTTAAAAATCCTTTCATATCTCTCCGCGCTCATACATATCCTTCAGGACTGCCTTAAGCTCTTCGAAGAATTCGTCTTTCTTTTTGCCCTCAAGCTGTGCTCCGGCTACATTTGAATGTCCGCCTCCATTGAATTTCTCCATGATGATCTGAACATTCACATCTCCTATTGATCTTGCCGAAACATATAACACTCCATCCTCTGCCTCTGTAACAACAAAGGACGCAGTAATATTATCAACATTAAGCAGCTCATTTGCGGTCTTAGCCACTGCTACTGTAGGAGCATCCGGGTTATCCGGATCTGCTTCAACATATGACAACGCAAAATGATCCATATATATAGAAGCATTGCTTATTCCCTGTGCTCTTTCTTTCATCTCGAGCATAGAGCTTCTGAACATCTTACGAACTCTGGTAATATCCGCTCCGCTCTTCCTGAGGTATGAAGCCGCTTCAAAAGTCCTGACACCTGTCTTTGTCAGGAAATTATCTGTATCTATAAGAATTCCGGCATACATCGCATCAGCCTCCTGAGACTTAAGTCTCGGATTCTTGGATATATACTGGTACATCTCAGCTATCATCTCACAGGCCGATGACGCAAAAGGCTCTATATAGGAAAGTGTAGCTCCTGTTATAGCCTCATTAGTCTGTCTGTGATGATCAAATACAACGACTGTAGGTACAAGACTGAGAAGCTCTTCGCACTCAGTCATGCTCGGTCTGTTAACATCGCAGACTACAACGACGGTATTCTGATTTACCTCTGTAACCGCCTGATTGCTGGTAAGGAATACATTTTCATAGGCAGTGCCCACCATAAATGTATTATAAACAGGTCTGATAGCCTCTGTTACTTCATTAATAACTATATAAGCCTTCTTACCAAGACTGGTAACCATTCGATAGATACCTATAGCCGAACCAAAGGCATCTGTATCCGGTCTCTTATGCGCCATTATAAGAACTTTATCCTTACTGAGAAGAAGTTCCTCAAATGCCTGAGCCTTTACACGGGCCTTAACACGGGTATTCTTCTCTGTTCCGGCACTTTTTCCTCCATAGTAAGTAACCTGATCGCCCATTTTAACGGCAGCCTGGTCACCACCTCGTCCCATAGCCATTCCGATAGCAGTTCTTGCATTATTATATGCATTCATGAAACTGTTAGAAGTGGAATCTGCATCAGCTCCGATACCTATACTAAGCGTCATGGAGATGTCATTTCCTACATTTATATTCTTGACCTCGTCAAGCAGTGAGAAACGGTCATCCCTGAGCGTCTGTAAAAACTTCTGTCTGAATACAAAGAAATATTTATCATTCTCTGTATGCTTTACTATCGCATCTATGTTACCCAGATACATATTTATCTTACGTTCGATAAGAGCAGTCAGGATAGAATGCTTAACATCCTCAAGAGAATCCATAACCTCATCATAATTATCCAGATATATAAGTCCGGCATAAAGCTTCTGGTCTACTGTTTCCTGCTTGTAGAACTTAAGCTCAGTCTCGTCAAAGAGATAAACCACAAGGATTATATCATCATCCCTGGTTTCCTCGTTGTTTCCCTCGAAAACCGCAGACATATCAACTCGCTTTTTTGATACTCTGTACTGTCTGCCTGCATACTCTATGCTGGTCTCAACATCATTTCCATCACCTATGATATCCGGTGTAAGCTGAGTAAAGTATGAATCAATGTTTTTCTTGATTCGCGTGTCCCTGGATACACCAATGGTATCATGGAAAATGTTATTGGCCCACATGATACGTCCGGACATGTCAAGAATTGCATACGGAACCTCAAGTTCTTTAATCAGCTCCTTCTGTATCTTTCCCTGCTCAAGTGAATAGTCCACCATGATTCTGCCGATGGCAGGAAGCATTCTGAGATATATTACAGTTACTATAATGATATAAATCACCAGAAGCGCCAGACTGGCTATACCGACCTTGCTGTTTATACCATTTACATATATCTCAAAACCCAGAAGAATGAGCGCAAGAAGAACCGGGATAATAAGTATGTATTTAATTCTCCTCTTTAACTGCCTCTCGTTACTCATTTCAAATTACCAATTCTCTCACATACCTGTGCATAAGTTTCCTTATACTTGGCAAGCTTCTCCTTTTCAGCGTTAACTTTCTCTTTAGGCGCCTTATTAACGAAGTTAGGATTGCCGAGCATTCCTTCACCTCTCTTTATTTCGCCTTCAAGTCTTGCTTTTTCTTTATTCAGTCTCTCGAGCTCCTTATCTATATCAACAAGCTCGGCAAATGGAATATATATAACTGCATTATGGATAACTGCTGATACAGCGTCATCCTGTATACCTGTTTTATCTGCCTGTACCTTTACATCACTTGCATAACCAAGAGCTGCAAAGAAGGATGAGCTTTCCTCAAATACCGAACGGATATCCTCCTTATCTGAAACAACATATACAGCAGCCTTTCTTGAAGGCGGTACATTCATATCAGTTCTTACTGTTCTTATAGCACGAACAGCATCCTTGATGATATCTACGTTCTTAGCCTCAAGGTCAAAGTCCCTTGCATCTTCTGCAACCGGCCATGGATCTATCATTATTGATTCTCTGCCGGTAAGTGTGCAGTATATCTCTTCAGTAACAAATGGCATATATGGATGAAGCAGCTTAAGTCCTATAGACAGAACTTCTCTAAGTGTCCAGAGAGCTGCAGCCTTGGTTGTGTCATTCTCATCCCAGAGTCTAGGCTTAACCATCTCTATATACCAGTCACAGAACTCATCCCAAAGGAAGTCATGGATCTTATCTGCAGCTATACCAAGCTCAAACTTCTCCATGTTGTCTGTAACATCACGAACCAGCTGGTTAGCCTTTGCAACTATCCACTTATCAGCCATAGTAAGATCATCAAGAGTTATGGCATTTACAGCATCAAGCGCTGCCTGTCCGCCCTCTTCATCCGCATCAGGCATATTCATCATAATGAAACGTGAAGCATTCCATATCTTATTAGCAAAGTTACGGCTGGCATCTAGTCTGTCCCAGATAAACCTCATATCATTACCCGGTGCATTTCCGGTAATGAGCATGAATCTCAGGGCATCAGCACCGTACTTGTCAATTATCTCAAGCGGATCGATACCATTTCCGAGAGACTTACTCATCTTACGACCCTGTTCATCACGAACGAGACCATGGAAGAGAACCGTATGGAACGGAACCTTATCTGTCTGCTCAAGTGATGAGAAGATCATTCTGATTACCCAGAAGAATATAATATCATAACCGGTTACAAGAACGTCTGTCGGGAAGAAATACTTAAAATCCTCAGACTCTGTATCAGGCCAGCCAACTGTTGAAAATGGCCATAGTGCTGATGAGAACCAGGTATCAAGTGTATCCGGATCCTGCTTCAGATTCTTACTCTGACATTTAGGACACTGACAAGGTGCTTCCATTTCAACAACGGTCTCACCACAATCCTGACAATACCATGCCGGAATTCTGTGTCCCCACCAAAGCTGTCTGGATATACACCAGTCACGCATATTATCAATCCAGTTATAATATATCTTATTCATTCTTTCCGGAACGAGTTTTACCTCGCCGGTTTCAACAACCTTACGGGCACGAGCAGCCATATCGCTCATCTTTACAAACCACTGAGGCTTTACAAGTGGCTCAACTGTAGTTCCACATCTGTCGTGTGTACCTACCATATGTGTATGAGGAACAACCTTTACCATAAGGCCTGCCTTCTCAAGGTCCTCAAGAACAGCCTTACGCGCCTCATATCTGTCCATACCGTGATATCTTGTTTCAGGACAGTTGATAGTAGCATCATCATTCATGATATTGATTTCTTCAAGGTTATGACGCTTACCAACCTCAAAGTCGTTAGGGTCATGAGCAGGTGTAATCTTAACACAGCCTGTTCCGAACTCCTTATCTACATAAGAATCAGCAATAACCGGAATCTCCCTGTTTACAAGAGGAAGAAGCAAAGTCTTGCCAACGATATCTGCATATCTCTCACCATCCGGATTAACTGCAACAGCTGTATCACCCAGAAGAGTCTCCGGACGGGTTGTAGCTATCTCTACAAATCTTCCCTCTTCACCGACTACCGGATAATTGATATGCCAGAAATGTCCTTCCTGCTCCTCATGCTCAACCTCTGCATCAGAAATTGTTGTCTTACAAACAGGACACCAGTTAACGATACGGGAACCTTTATAGATCCAACCTTTATCATAGAGCTTCTTGAATACTGTATTTACAGCTTTATTATTGCCTTCATCCATGGTGAAGCGTTCTCTGTCCCAGTCAGCAGAAGAACCCATTCTCTTAAGCTGATTTACAATACGTCCACCATACTCTTCACGCCACTCCCAGGCTTTTTTCAGGAAGCCTTCGCGTCCCAGGTCATTCTTATCAATGCCCTGTTCCTTCAGTGATGCAATGATCCTAACCTCTGTAGCAATAGCTGCGTGGTCAGTACCCGGCTGCCACAGAGCATTGTATCCCTGCATTCTCTTCATACGGATAAGAATATCCTGCATAGTGTTATCCAGGGCATGTCCCATATGGAGCTGACCTGTAATATTTGGAGGTGGCATCACAATAGTAAATGGTTTTCTGCTTCTATCTACCTCAGCATGAAAATATCCATTATCAACCCACTTCCTATAAAGTCTTCCCTCTATATCTTCAGGGTTATAATTCTTTTCGAGTTCCTTACGCATTTGTTTATCACTCTCTTTCCTAATATTATTTATATAGCTTGTTCTCTGAAATCATCCTTAATTTCACTGAGGATAATATCCATCCTCTTATCATAGTCCGTCATATCCTTATTCATCTTGTTATATGCCGCTCTCTGGAGCATAGCAAATATAGTCATCTCACGGACATCATCCTTGGAATCTCCTATCTCGTGCATTATCTCATCAAGATATTCATCAGGAAGTCCCTGATATCTTATCTCACTTCTCAGGGTAGAAGTATCAGAAGTGAGAGCCACTATATAGAAATATCCTTTTAAAGATTCCGGATTCTCATTTAATTCATAGGCCTTCAGGAAAAATTTCTTTGCATCCTCAAGATCCATATTGTTTGAAGCCGCAACAGCCCTGTTATGATATATATTTCCTAAAAAGACAGGGTCTCTCGTATCATCCACCTCATCCAGAATATCATCATAGAAGGTGGCAGCCTTAATGTATCTTCTGTATGCCAGATATCCGTCAGCCTTAAGCTTTGCACGCTGCAGTTTATCAAGCTTTCTGTATTTCTGCCATGCCTCTGCATAGGTCTTGATCTCTTCCAGTGTGTAATAATCACCGGCACTGAGTATTTCTATCAGAAAATCCTGTGCGTAGGTGGTCTTATTGATCATTCCAAACAGCTTGTCTGCCAGCTCCTCCATGCCAAGCTCAACTCTTATCCAGTTGAAAAGCTTCTCTGAAAGCGATGACTTACTGATCAGCATGGTATTGTTATAAATATAGAAGCAAAGCTCCTCATAAGTATATATCTCTACCTTAGTATTAAGGAATGTGAAAGGAGTTTCTGCTACTTTGTTACTGCAAAGAATTATTTTAGACATTAAATCTTAAACTCCTTTCTGTATATTTTATTTGTTGTCGGGAACATCTTTCCGAAGCCCATATCACGGATGATCACGGCGCCTTCATTTGGACTTTCAAATTCAACCTCAAGACTCAGCTTTGTGGTCTTGTTAGGTCTCTTCGGAAGTCCGTGAATCCTGACGACTTCTCTCTTCTCATCATCAAACTTACGATTCTTATAAACTATCGTAACTTTGTCTGTATCATCCATTATGACATTCAGCGTACCTGCAGTGTTATACCACTGATTTCCGCCTGTGACAATCGGAACAAATGTATCCTTCTCATCTCCAAGGGATATGCCTATGTCGGAGAGAACATTTTCCTTTGTCTCCACAAAGTATTCATTGTAGAAGGAGCTGTATTCACCACCCACGGCTCTGTAGCAGGCCCCCTTTGTGTATATGTTCTGTCCTACAAACACTCTTCTTCCCTGACAAAGAACATTGGTTGATTTCTTCATCCACTTATTGGAGAAGCCGACTCCTGTAAGGAAAACAGCTGATATATATGCTTTCTTTCCTTCATACTCAGCAATCTTCGCAAAATCAACATCCATCTGATAAGTATCATTTCCATACTTTGACAGAGATATCTCTCCTGTATAATCCTCATGAACCACATTTATGGTCTTAGGTTCCTTATTCTTTGATATGTCGATCCTGTAATAATTCAGTCCGTCTGTACTGTAATCATACAGAGCAACGCTGTTATTCCACAGCTCTGCAGGCTGGTTAAATATGTAATAAAGACCACTGTCCAGATGACTGGTTATCTCGATTACATTTTTATCGACATTCATTTCCTTATATAATTCACTTAAAAGGCCGAATATCTCATGATCAAAGGTCTCCACCGAAATAACAAGCTTCCTTATCTCCGCTGCCTCGTATCTGTACAAAAATGTATCAATATGAAGCTTGACCATCATCGTGAAAAGCTCCTTGTAGGTATATTCACGTCCCGCAACAGTAATTGTTTCCTCACTGTTAAGATTCTCAAATATACCATCCACCACCGTACCGTTTTCATTGAAACGTGCTTCGGAAGCCTCGCCGCCCACATACCAGTGTTCGGTATCGGTACTGTAAAAAAGAATATTCGGCATCAGATAGGTTTCTTTATTATTCAACTGGCTGACCGATTCCGGCTCACGCTTTATGTCATTGTAATATGACAGCTGTGTAAAGTCGGAACAAAGATCCATACCTATATAGAATACTTCCGCCATTTTTCTCCTCCGGTTGCTTCTATCTACTATATCCTATAAAACTCAGAATGAATGTGACTACAGTATCCTCAGATTCTCCTCAAAGAGATGTACTGTATTGATATAAACATCCAGCTCCTCAAGAAGCTCTCTGTCCTTACGCATCTCCTGCTTAACAAGCATCGAGTTGATCTGCTCGAAACGACTCATGTTCTTGTCCGAGAAGGTTCTCTTCTTAAGAACGTCACTTTCATATATCTTTGCATTTCCATTTGGATCATCCTCTATGGAATATACTAGTCTTTCACCATGGAAGACGACAAATTCAAGCACATAAACGCCGCTGACCACTTCTTCCATACGTCTTCTTTCTGTTTTCTGCTTTCCTCTTGTTCCGGTATCGAAGCTGTACTTAACAAATACCTGTCTCTCCCTCTCGCTCTTGTAAACAAGATAAGTCTTAAGGAAGATGTCCTGAGGAAGTCTGATAAATGTATCGAACTTCTTAAAGAACGGAAGCAGCTTACCAGCATCCACGAACTTCTCTACATTTTCCTGAATCCAGTTACGCTGAAGATCACTATATCTTTCCAGCTTACTGAAGTAAAGGAGCAGAGCCATAGTTGATATCTCATCATCTATGTTACCCTTAAGAACCTCCTGGAACATGGCATCAAATATAGAATTCGGTACCTGAGCATCATTAACCAGATAGTTATGTGCTGAAAGTCTTGTGAAGGCTTTAACTACAAGTCCTCTGCTTCTTCCGCCGTAGTAGGTATGGAAGACATCATATATGTACTCAATATACGTATTGGAGAACATCATCTGAACCAGCGTATTCTCTGCAAGAGGACCGATATCATTTACCTTGTCCTTTGCAAGCTTGAACAGATCTGCCAGCTCTTCAAGACTTCCCTTGAAGTTGGAAACAAGATATCCAAGTATATTTGCATTTACCGTACCTGTCTTGTAAAGGTTGATACAGATTGACATCAGATCCTCTATCATGAATCCGTCTGAATCGGTAACACCGTAGTCAGCAAGACGGTACAATTCATTTGTATCCAGCTCGTTAAAACCATAGAGCTTAACTGCCTGGAAGGCTTTATCAAACATATTCATATCAATGAGATATGTAATAATAGTTCTCGCATTTGCATGAGTAAGATACTCTATATCCAGTCTGCTGAGATATTTGCTGAGCACGTCTGTATCAAGATTCTCATGATAATACTCAATGATATTGAGGCATGCCTGCTGTTTATAATCGTAGGATATCTCATCACACTGTATGATTTCTCTGGCTGCATTTACCTCTTTTGCACTCTTATAGGTAAACTGACCCAGACTCTCATAATTAAAGAGAAGAACTCTGTAATCTCTTGGGCTGTACTCACGGCAGATAGGCATATAAGCCTTCTCATCAACTATCCTCTCAAAATGATAAGGAATGGAACCTGCGTATCTGTTGCCGTTTCTATCCTCAAATATGATGGACGCATTTTCCGAAAGAACCTCTACATAAGCCTCTCCGTTAACTAGAGGAACTCTCTGTACATTCTGCAGCTCTTCATGACTGACGATTACAGCGACAACATTTTTATTAGTACATACAACCTTACGGCGGAAAATGATGTTGATAAGCTTGCCTGCATAGACGCTGCTTACATTTTCCGGCTCAAGGAATTCATCATATATAACGGTAAGGTCATCATTTACCTTGCCCTTTACGATCATATTCTCCATGAAGTCTTCCATAGTCGGAGCGTATTCATGATATATCTTCATGTGCTCTGACTTGTTGAAGATAACATTTGCATAGAGATAAGCCTGCTCATCCTCGGTCAGTGTATTCTTATAATTCAGATACATGAGAACTGATGTAGGTATAAGATCATAACGGGACCTGTTAATGCTTCTGATGTAGCACTCATTAAGTCCGATGAACTTAAGACTTCTCATTACGGCAGCCTTATAAAAACGATGATACTTATAATCCAGCATATTTGCGGAAATAAGCATGGAGCAGATACTTGACAGAACCTCGAGATTCTCACTTTCCTTACGGCTCAGCTTCTCGGCAGCATCAGCTCTTACTGCAGCATCGAATCTGGAGTCAGTTGAATCATCAAGTTCCTGAATATGTCCTTCGTCCTCATCCGAAGCCTTTTTGGACTCTTCTTCAGATTTACCGACAAATTCATCTTCTTCATCCTCATCGTCTTCTTCATCATAGCCTTTATCAACATCTGCAAGATAATCTCTTATCTTTTTCTCTTCATCTTCCAGACTTCCCAGCTGTGAATCCGATTCATTTCCGAAATTAAAAGGAATATCTCCCAGAGATTCGTCATCATAATCATGAATGGCTGATATTCTGGACTGCTCATCCCCGTCTCTGTTCTTGGAATCAAAGAGAAGGTTCTCATCAATTCCTCTCTCCGCAGCAGCTTTTCTTCTTTCTACTCTGAGTTCTGTCTCGTTCTTATCATAGATTTCTCTAAGAACATCGAATATCTTCTTATCGAATTCCTTGTTCTTTCCGGCTATCTTAACAAACTCAAGAAGAACATCGTCTGATATATACTTATTTCTGAGACCCCACTTTATACTGGTTATCTCGCAAGGTGACAGACGCTTAAGCATCATCGGATTGCTGTTGAAGAGATTACACATCTCAAAATATATAATAGGGCTGTTGCTTCCCTCGTTAAACATCTGAAGCAGTTCCCTGTAAAGTGCGGCACCATCTTC
>JAFWSY010000228.1 GCA_017519155.1 Eubacterium sp. | reverse complement strand
TGATCTTCTTGAACTTATTCTTCTCTTTTTCAATGCCCAGAAGATTCTTCTTTGTTTCGGTACTCATGATGTTAATGGTACCGTTTGTGGTAAAGCTGGTACGGAACTTGTAGATGGTGCCGTTAAAATATACTTCCTCATGAGTGTTGCCATCGTCATCTTCCCACTCATAATAAATCTTATATCCGACAGCTTCAAAAGCATCTGTATTCGACGGATTATTCCAGTCATAGGAAGCACAGGAATAAGGGTGTTTTTTGTAATTCTTTTTAATCGGTTCAACCAGACGAGCTTCCTCAAGAGCCTTTTCATAGGCTAAAGTCTCATCCGTCAGATCAAATGCATCATAATGATACTGAAGACTCATCTTATCATCGAAAAGCTTAAGGGTAGGCTCTGCGATTTTATGTAAGTAATCATAATTCCTGTATTCCGGAGACTGCTTCGAAAGCGGTCCGAATAAGAAAATAAGACCTGCAACAAAAAGAATTACTAAACCATATCTGAAGAAAAACAAACAAAGCGGAATGAGCACAACAGCACCAACCACAGTGAGCACAATTTTCACCGTAGACATGCTTCCGAAGTTCTTAAATGCGTTACCTAGGTTATCAAAAATTGACTTCGGTGATATAGACGCAAAATACTCGCATTCCTTCAAAAGAAGAGCTTTCTTCTGATAGTCCAGCCCACGATCATTTAATGTTTTTCTGAGTCCGCCCGGTTCCATAATTCACACCCTTACAGATTCATGGTCATATCGATATTCTTTAACTGATCGATATTTTCTTCGTGAATATATTCCATCTTCGTTACATTTTTCATGCTACATACTATTGAAGAAGGAAATGTAACTGTAAAATTATTAAGCTTGGTTATATTTCCGTTCACTGCACGTCTTGCAGCTGAATACTGCTGTGACTGCTCTGAAAGCTTATTTATAAGATTGTTAAATATCTCTGCACTCTTTAGTTCAGGATATGCTTCTCCAAGCGCAAAAAGACCTCTTACAGCCTGTTCCTGACTCTTAGATGCTTCATTAATCTGATCTATAGTCGCATTTGTCGGAACCTGCGTAAGATGTCTTAATTCTTCGAACACTTTCTGTTCATGCTTTGCGTACTGCTCAGCTATACTTTTTCCCTGCATGAGAACATCGTAACGTTGTCTCAGCTGTATCTCAACTCCGGATAGTGATTCCTCTATCTTAAGCTTAACACGATTAATGCTGTTAGACGTGGATACAAACCATCCAATAATACAAATAACAATAACTGCAATAATTACAATTGGAATTAAACCGTATGCCATATTGTTTCTCCCTTCTTTTAACCGAAAATTAACTATAAACAATATAACATAGTTCCTTCAATTCCTAAAGACATTTATCATAGAAATCTATAAACTTATCAAATAGCTCAGTATCAAGGCGGTTAGCCCATCTTGCCCTGTCAAGGTTCTTATTCAGATACTCTGTCTTATCCTGGATAAAACGGTCTTTATTCTCATCAGCTTTATAATCATAATCAAGGGTTTCAACCCACTTGGCAAAATCGGCATCCAGCTCATCTGCATAAGTATCATTAGGATCATTCAATATGCTGTTATGTCCCTTGTCATCAAAATGTAAGAACACAAATCTCGGGTCATCCTTATATTTTTCATAATAGATATTATATCCATACTCTATCGGAAGAACTCCGTCATCCTCACTATGAACCACCATAACCTTGGCATCCGAGGACTCAAAGCCCTTCATGGCAGTATTGGTTGCATATTTGCCGAACTTGAATCTCTCATACAGCTTTACAAAAGGAGTCATGGTATAGATCACATCTCCTGCCTGAGACTTTCCTCCTCCTTCAAACATATCCGCTGAACTGTTGCAGCCTGAGCACTCTACTACGCCCTTAACTTCAGGATGGAAAGTAAGCACGTTGCAGGCACTGTAGCCTCCCCAGCTATGACCGAACAGACATATAGGAAGCTCCGGGAAATTTCCACTTTCCTCAACAAAGGATATGGCATGTTCAAGGTCAATAACACCCTGAGGCACTCCGCCAACACCTTCGCCCTCACTCTTATCACATCCGGTTGCATCATAGGCAAAAACATAGTAACCATTATGGGCAAAGTAATTAATACAATCCATATAAGAATTATGTCCGCCTCCGCCGAAACCATGGGCAAGCACTATGATTCCACGCTGATTCTCCCCCGAGCTGTACATATAGCCGGCAAGCTTCTGTCCCTTATCTGAAGGGAATTTATATTCGACACAGTTCAGTCCCTCAAAATCCTCTACGTGAAGTTTCAGTGCCTCGTAGCTTTCAAATCTTAGATTAAAGTTTTCGTTATACATAAAGACGGTAAACGCAAACCATCCCACTATCATAAAAACTAAAACACCGGCAAGTATACTGAGTACTATTTTTTTCTTTGATCTTTTTTTATTCATCTCTTATCTCCGTTTTGACATCCCTATCATACAGATTGCTCTATTTATAATTCTTTAACGATATTATAAATAATTAGATATTAAGAAGTCCTTAAGCTTTAAAGATAATTTATCATATACTCCTCTTGCCATGTAGTGAAGCGTGTCATAAAGTATATGTGACAAATGTCAAAAGGTGACAGTTTGAATAAAAGTTCAACTGTCACCTTATTAGTGTAAATCTTTTTATCTGTTTCCGTAGTACAGCTCGCTTGGGGTATAATCTCCGGATATTACTCCGTAGGCAAGGACGTTACCTGAATCTGAACCAGAAGCGGTATTCAGATCTGTAAGTCTTGAGTTTATATCTCCTCCGGAGGTGTCGAGCTGACAATATATATTCTCCGGTTCTGAGGCAAGGGCTATTACATATACTGTGTATTCATGCGTTTCCGGAGGGTAAGGACCCGCATAACCCATCTCCAGGGTTGTAAATTCACCTTCATCCAAATGTGTTTTGTCTGTTATGATGTACCAGTGCAGCCAGTTGTTTGCAACTTTATCCAGCATTATGACTGCGTATTTTGAGGCACCGTCCACTGCATCCCAGGACAGTTCCGGGGATATATTTCCTTCTTTAAGACCGATCTCATTTTTCCACTGTCCGTTTTCTATAGCTGTGGTTGTAACATCGAAGGTGGCAAGGTCGTCCATATATACTTTAGAAGCATCCACCTCAAGACCTAATGCCCGGTCATATTCCTGTTCAGGACAAACTGCTACATCTGTTCCGAAATGCATATCCATGGATGCACTGCCTACAGTGAATGCCAGGATCATTTCACCTGAATCCGTAACTGAGCCTTCTGTTACATTGAAGCTCTTTTCTACAGTTCCTGCCTGACCTACCCAGGTTATTTTTCCACCGGTTCCAACAGTGGTAAAGAAACGCTGTGAAGATGTATTATTCTCGTTATCCATATTGAAAGAGAAAAGTCCCATTTTCTTAAGGAAACGAATATAAAGTGTTCCTGTATCACCTGACGGTATCTCACCTGCAAAAAGTGCATTCAGCGAATCAACACTAAGTATCTCTGACTTCCAGCTGCTTCCCGGAAGAAGGGAATTATCTACCTCACAGGCTGTAAGTTTATCCTCCAGCAGTTCCCATTTTCCGGTATCCTTATTAAGATATAGTCCGGCAGACTTGGAAACCGTCTGTGGAAGAATCCCTGTCAGTTCACCTGCGCTGTATGTTACATCCACTGTATCCTGAGCGATATACTGATCACCATACTGAGAGCCGGTTGCTTCCTGAACATTATGGGAATTGATTACAATATCCTGCGCCCCCTCTGCACCAATGATAGTCTCAACCTCGCTGTCAGGCGCTCCATTTGAAAAATCAATATCTGATGCTCCGCTCTTCTCGGCTGAATCCGATGCAGTTTCCTCTGCAACAGCTTCAATAGTTTCTGTGGCTCCGGTTGTTTCCTCTGTCTGGGAAGCCTCTGCCTGAGAGCAGCCACTGAGAAGAAGTCCCAGGGCTATACAGGACATGGCCATATATGATCTGAGATTATTCTTTTTCATAATAAATACCTCCGTCTTATCATCCTTCATCATTTATTGATGAGATGATACATCAACGGAGGTAATTCAAATAGTAATATCAACACAGATTATAGTAATATCTGCACAACATCAGGATTTTCTGTATCCTGTCGGGGTCATTCCCACGTTATTTTTAAAAACCTTGGCAAAATAATTGGAATCCGGATAGCCTACACGGGCACTTATCTCACCTATTGGCAGCTCTGTTTTGG
The DNA here is from genome assembly GCA_017519155.1 of Eubacterium sp. Classification (GTDB taxonomy): domain Bacteria; phylum Bacillota; class Clostridia; order Lachnospirales; family Lachnospiraceae; genus Eubacterium_Q. Next base: position 13,412 of record JAFWSY010000228.1, on the reverse strand, counting down.
TAAGAAGTATCTTCGCCAGATCTATCCTTAGCTTCAGAAGATAATTCATACAGGTCATGGAAGACTGCTTCATAAAGAGATCATTCAGCTTATTCCTGTTTATCATAAATTCCTTTGTAAGTGTCTCAAGAGTTATGGATTCTTCTATATGTTCATTCAGATAATCCGCTATCTCAGAAAACTGTGACATACCGGCATCCTTCTCGTCGTCCACTTGGGATCTCACCTCTACTAAGGAGTATACGATATAGTAGAGTAGTTCCATCAGATAGGACCTGCTGCGGCAGGGCCAGAAGCCGTCCCTTTGTCCCTTAAGTTCTACTTCCGCAGAAGTATATAACTCCTTTAAATGTCTGAAACCATTTACCGGAAGAGGAATGACACGCCGGGATAATTTTTCAAACTCTTTAAAAAACTTAATAAGTATATAGTCCTGATAAATAACCTGGCCAAATGTTTCCTCAAATTCACCGGAATCGATTCTCTCCTGAGAGAATTCATCTCTGATTACCGAAGGCTTGAAGAATAAAATCTCTGATTTCATTTTCTGCATGATCCTGCAGCTTACCCTGTCCTTATTAGAAAGCATAATAAGCGCAGGCGCCTTAACCTCACAGCTGTCACCGTTACTCTTTATCTGAAGTATTCCTTTTTCAAGAATAATTATCTTGTAAGTAGAATCATCATTTATATAATCAGGGAGTTCCTCACATCTTTCAGGATATATATCCACTATTCTGTCCCAGTCATCCCAGTGACACTCAGTGTATAGCTTCATTTTTACCCTTTCTTTTACAGTCTCTTAATAAATCTCATCTGGCTTTTCTCTGAAAAATAGCCCAGTGTCTGATAGAACTTATGTGCTCCTATTCTCTTTGAACCGGAATTAAGTCTCATCAACTCGATATCATTTTCCTCAGCCCATTTTTCTGCCTGTTGCACCAGGGCTTTACCTATGCCCCGTCTTCTGTATTTGCTGCTTACCGCAAGTCCCAGTATGTTGGCCATGGTTTCAAAATAAAGAGTATTATACTTTTCTATATGAACAAATCCCACTACAGAATCGTCAATAATAGCAACAAATACAGCTTCCCTCTCAGGGCTGAGCTGATTTATTCTCTCCTTAACCAAAGTCTTGTCACATTGATAGCCAAGATCATTTCGACACAACTCACATACCTCAACTGCATCGTCACAAGTAACAGGTCTTACTATCATTTTTTCCACCCCATTTCATTTCCGAAAATCAATCTTTTACATTTTCTAAGAAAGCTTCTTAACTCTGTGAATCGTCATCACCGTAACATCACCCAGTGTCGATAAACCGATAATATTTTTTCCGTAAGAAATCACCGGAGGAATGAAGGAAAAGAATTCCAGTTCATAATCTCCGTAAACAATCGGGATATCAAGTCTGGTGAGATTCGTGATGGACAGATCCTTTGTCTTCTCCCCATAACCCAGAAGCTTCGCCAGTTTGCCTGAGGTTTTGCTGTGAAATGTACCGGCATGCTTCAGATTCAGGGCATCTCTTAACCCAGGCTCAAAAGCTGACATAAATGGAAGGATGAACATTCGCGCTCCGTCATCCTCCAGCTTACTGTCCATAAGCTTCTGAACCTTCAGTGCATTTTTCTTGAAAGGCTTATTGTAATCATAAGCATACTTTATGGAGATGCCTGTTGCCTGATTGCCCATACAGCGGTTTTGGTCCTCTCTGGCATCCACGGCATACCCTATATCCAGCTTACGTCCCATCCTTCTAAGAAAAGCAGTGGTAATATATGCAGTAAAGCCTATCCCCCACTCCTTGCATCTTTTAAGGATCTTAACTACTGTTTCGACAGGAATGACTATCTCCTTGATATCCGACTCCCTGTCCTTCCAGTACTCTTCGTAAGCAGCGTCCATATCCTCAAAATCAAATAGCCTGCACTCTTTGTCTTCTTTCCATCTCTTGTTATATATCTTCGGAACAGCCGCCAGCGGTCCCACTCTGTCCTTAAGAGCCTCGTCACTCAGATCTCCTGCAGGAATGGTAATAAGTTCTCTATATTCAGGCTCCTCCCCCGCAAGTATCCTCATAAAGGTCTCGATGAAGTAACATAGCGACTTTCCGTCTCCTCCCAGATGATGAAGCAGGAAAAGTATAGAACAGCCATTCTCATTTTGTTCGTAACAAAAGGCCTTGAGAAGTTCCCCATCCTCAATCTTAAATCTTACCTTTTCTTCTCTTTTTATAATGTCCATCCAGGAATTATCCTCAAAGGTAAGGGAATTACAGTTGGGACTGTCCTCACTGTTGGATTCGTAATATGCGCCTCCATCAGCCTCTATAACCACATGTGAGTTAAGTATCTCATAGGATTTTACCGCCTTATCAAAAGCAGCCTTAAGATCATCTTCAGTTATTTTTCCCTTTATGGATATCCTCATTGCTATCAGAATACTGACATCAAACAGATCCGCTCTCTCAGTTTCAATTCCGGTTATCATACATTTTCCTTTCTCGCATATTTTTGCGAGGTCATAATGATCATTTTTTCGAAACATCTTAAAGTGATTATAAACGATGGTACTAACATTTATCAACCAAATGATTAGTCTTTGCACTTATTGTAAATATGATATATATCTGTTAGAATAATTAATGTTATAAACCGACGTTTAAACATGAAAGGATTTCTGAAATATGCCGGCTACCATCGTAGATATAAAAGAACGAACAGGATTATCTCTCGCCACTATTTCCAAGTACCTTAACGGAGGAAATGTACTGCCAGAGAATAAAGAAAAAATAGATGCAGCAGTGAAGGAACTTCATTACGAAGTAAATGAAATCGCCAGAGGTCTCGTCACGAAAAAAACTCGTACTGTAGGAATCCTGGTATACAGTATAGAAAGTCCCTTCTCCGGAATACTCCTTCATCATGTGGGTGAAGCACTTCGCAAAAGGGGCTATGGAATGCTCATAGTTGATTCCTGCAACGATGAGGAAATAGAAGAAAAAAATCTGAAGTACCTTGTCAACAAGAAGGTTGACGGTATCATAGCACTGCCAGTGGCATCAAAGGGTGATTTTCTAACCCCCGCAAAAAAAGCAGATGTTCCGGTGGTTCTCCTTGACCGTTCCTTTACTGATGCAGAATATGACTGTGTCCGTATAGATAACAGAAGAGCTACTTATAATGCCATGAAGGAGCTTATAAGCAGAAATCATAAAAAAATAGCCATTATAGCTTCTCAGAAGGAATATACCGGACGAGAAAGATATAAAGGGTTCATAGAAGCAATGGATGATGCCGGACTTGACGTCCCGGAGGAATACAGAATATACGGCACACATTCAATTGCAAACGGATATAACGGTATGAAACAGCTACTGTCTCTTGAAAACAGACCTACTGCTGTTTTTATGAGCAATTACGAGATTACTCTGGGTGCAATGCTTGCTATAAACGAAACAGGCTACAACTCACCTGAGGATATATCTCTGCTGGGCTTCGATTACCAGCTGCTCTTCCACATCCTGCAGCCTCAGGTTTATATGGTGGAACAGCCAATGAAACAGCTGGGAGACCATGCCGTGAATCGTCTGCTTCAAAGAATCGAAGACAGTGATGTGGACGACTCACCAATGGAAATCGTCCTCAGCACCAGACTTCAGACCGGTAATTCAATTAAGACTCTGTAAATAAATTGTTTTATAAAACACCTTTGCCTGTGGGCAAAAAAAGATGACAATTTTTCATCTGATGAAAATTGTCATCTTTTTTATGTAAACCTATTCCGGATAGTATATACGATCTATTCTCTGTTCGAATTCTTCCAGTGGAAGTGGTCTGTCGAAGAAATAGCCCTGTACTATGTTACAGTTATTTTCTTTAAGAACTTCCAGCTGGTCTATGCTCTCCACGCCTTCTATTACACACTCAAGGCCTATGTCCTGAGCAAGGGAGATAACGTGTCTGAACATGAGGTTCATCATATTATTTCTATCTTCATTATTCTTCGGAACGAAGGTTTTATCAACCTTAAGTACGTTCCATGGGATATCTCTTATGAGATTCAGTGATGAGAAACCTACACCGAAATCATCCACTGCTGTCCATACGCCCTGCTCCTGCAGTCCGCATACAACTCGCTTCAGGTCACGGAACATAACGTCTGTGGTTGTTTCTGTAAGTTCTATCTCTATATACTCATGAGGTACTTTATTCTTATCGATTATATCTATGATATGATCCAGCAGATCTACATCTACCAGATGTTTTCTGGAGAAGTTTACTGATACTCTTACTACCTCACGCTTCTCATCCAGCCATCTGCGGATATCCTTACATACATGATCCAGCATATAAAAATCCAGATCACAGATATCCATATTCATTTCAAGGATAGGGATAAATTCTAACGGAGGAATAACCTTGCCGTCCTTAATCCATCTGCAGAGCGCCTCTGCTCCCTTTAATTTCCTTGTTTCAAGATCAACCTTAGGCTGATAATATACTACATATTCTTCATTCTCGAGAGCCGTTCTGAAGTCTGTCTGCACTCTCTTCACACGGTCCTTCTCGGCCTTCATCCTGTCATCATAGATAACAATGGAGCTTTCAACCTTTCGCTTGGCTACATTTCCTGCCATTATGATCTTATCCATTATATCGCCGAAGCTTCTCATGACAAATGGATTCGGCAGCAGGAATACACCGGCAGCTACACGGATACTAACCTTCTTTTCGCCTGTTTCATCATAAGGAACAGCCACTCCCGAGAACATATCAAAGATAGTTCTCTTTTTACTTCTCTCAAATATACCTACAAACTTATCGCCACCCAGTCGGGCTATAAATCCCGTATCGCCAATGGCTTCTGTGAGCATCTTGTAAAAGTTTTTTAGAACTATGTCACCGTTCTGGCGACCTACCTCCTGATTAACCATGGTGAAGTTATGAATATCAAAATGAAATGCAATCATTCCATCCAGACGATTCTCCACACTTGCTATCTCAAGAAAGCGGGCAAATGCACGGAAATTCATATATCCGTCCATATCGGAAAAACCAAATTCATCCAGCTTCTTGATCAGTCTTCTTCTGCTGACAAAACCAATAACAATTCTGAAAAGAGTATCTATCTCTTCCAATTCCTCTGCGGATCTCTCAGGTCTTGAAGCCTCTTCATAAAGAGTTCCTGTAATAACAGCCTTTGTTTCAGAAACAAATCTATGCTGGATTAATACTTTTTCACCTTTCCCATTATCAAAGCCACAATAAGTATCACCTATACCTCTTTTTTCCATCATAGGTGTGGTATAGAACTGTGTAATCCCCTTAGCAACTCCATATGAATCGCCAATCACCTTAAGCAGTTCTAAATATTTATCATAATCAAATGGTTCTTCATGCGTAATCTGAACCAGATTTCTCAGAAAGGAGAAATACCTCTCATTTACCATCTCACCCCATGCCTCCTCAAATCAATTTGGGATAACCTCTCCCAAAATATCTCAAATCATTCAAGAATACATAGTGTATTGTACCACATTTGCAATGAAAATGATAGTGACAATATGTCCAAGACGTCTAAGTCAATTATCTCCTTCTTCTTTGTCTTCAGTATATCTATTACTCCTTCGCCGCCTCCAGCAGCTCATAAAATGCAGGGTATTCCTTTGCAAGTCTGATCATTCGTCCGTCCTTATTCATAAAGCAGTGTTCGGAGTATCCCTCGAAAACTATCTGCCCATCCTCTTTAGTCATCAGATAATGAAGCTTAAGGGTAACGCCCTTTAGTTCAGATACGGTAACCTTTATCTCTATTACATCGGCAAATGTAGTACTGTTTTTATACTTACACTTGATGCCTATAACAGGAGATACAATTCCATTTTCCTCTATCCTGTCATAGCCCCATCCGATCTGATTCAAATAATCAACTCTGGCTTCTTCCATCCATCTGATATAGTTCGAATGATGTGTGATTCCCATACGGTCTGTTTCATAGTATTGTACGGTGTGTTTGTAACTGTTCATAAATAAATCTCCATAAAAAAATAATACAGCGCTGTATGTAATTTTGTTACATACAACGCTGTTAAGTATAACATCATTAGAAGGATTTTGCCACGTAGTCGAGCAGATAATCCTCTCCCTTATCAAAGATTGCATCTATTGCTTCCTGATCAAATGGTATCTTCTCATCAAAAGGTGTCCTTCCCACATGATCCGAGTAGGTGTCTATAGCTATCTCTCCGTCAGGAAACAGAGTAGGCACTGCCGAAAATGAAATCTCACCTTCCTCTAAACTTACACCGGTAACCGCCTGACAGGAACTGTTACTTCTGGTAAATCCCATGACCTTTACATTTGGCAGACTCCCCATTATATAAGTCATATCATCTCCGGCACTAACACATTTGGCATTCACAAGAAGTATCACCTTGCCATCATGCCAGAGGTCCTCGCCCTCATAGGCTGATGGAACTCCCATCTCATACTTTCCGTCTGCATTTCTATCGTAGGAAGCTGTCTTCTCATTTATCACCGCATTATAATAAGTTACATGTTCTCCCTTCGGAGCAAAAATCTGCGCTACCGCCTCGACGAAATAAGGATTACCTCCACTGTTGGATCTTAGATCAAAGATGATATTCTTTACTCCTGCTTCTTTAAGAGCCTCAACCTTTTCCCTTACCTCGTCAGATACCATTTTAAAGTCCGAACCGCTGTAGGATTCACGGTCATATGCCATGGAGCTTATTCGGATCATATATGTATCTTCATTTACCTCCTGCCACTCAAGGTTTGTTATATTAACTCCATCATCTATCTTCCCCATGGTATCAAACATTCTTGCAGCATACATCCCAAGGTTTGGAGCTGTTACAGTCTTTTCATTTCCATTGTCATCGATAAATGTAATGTCAACCGATGGGTTGTATGAGATATTATTTCCTTCCCTATCAGTCAGCTCCTCCTCCGGCACATAGGTATCTCCGTAATTAAGATTTCTGCCGATTCCCGCTGCATATATGGGGATGTAGAACTCTTCATTTTCCCTGACAGGATACTGATTCATATAATAGTCTACTTCCTTCAGGCACTCCTCCACCGGCCTGCCATTCCATTTTGTAATGACCGTACCGTTCTTTATTCCTGCATTCTTAAGGGTAAGTCGGTCAGCCTCAGCCGTGTCCGGACGGAATATCTCCTTGACCGTATGCATACCCATGACATCATGCTCTTCACTGTCGATCGTATAAGAATTATCGTAGCCCTCTACATTTATCGCAACTATTTCTCCCGAAGTAAGTCTTGCCATGGAGAGTCCGTAATCATTTCCATAAGCTCTGCAGAAAGCATCCCTTCCCAGTCCTTCACTTTTTTCACAATAACTTACATGTCCGTCGTAGAACTTGCCTAAAAAGCGGTGCCATGCCTTATAATTCTCCACGTAGTCCTGAGTTTTGTCCACCTCCTTAAAGACAGGCTCATACTTACTGTAAAGCTCATCCCAATCGATTCCTTTTTCCTTGTCCAGAACATAGTGAGCTCTCAAAGTTTCAAAAGCCTTCTCAAAATCAGCATAATACTCGCATCTGTGATAGCTTGGCGAAATGGATATAAATACTATATTCGCAACTATCATAACAGCCGATATAACTGCTAAACACTGCTTCCTTTTTACCTGGTTAAAGGTAAAGAACAGCGCTGTAAGCTGAAGTGCCGCCGCAAGATATATACCGATATGATTCACGTCAAAACCATCAAATACCGCCATTGCTATTGCAAGGAAGGTAGGCGCAGCATAAACCAGTCTCCACTTATTGGAAGCGCACTTCACCGATACATTTGCGATAATAAACAGTAATATCATTAGTCCAAGTTCTATTATCGAAAAACTGAGATCCATTCTATTATCCTTTCAGGGGTCCTCCCGTTTATGATTATTTTCTGATTTATTTCTGACTATACTATAAAGAATAAATATAAAGAATTTCTTAAATATATTGGATTTTATTTTTTATTGGATGTATAGTAAATAAGCAGAGAGTTTTTTAGACGGAGTTTTATTATGGATTACAGCAATTACGAAATATATGATTTTGATAAATCCAGTGCATTTCACATGTCCACAGGCTACAAGGAGCGCAGCTATCAGATGCACTGGCACTCCTATGGAGAAATAATGGTGGCAGGACCCAAGGCACCGAATATTTATTCCGTGAACCAGAATGTTTATGAGCTGGAGGAAGGTGATTTCGTGCTGGCCTGGCCCATGGAAATGCATGCGGTAATTGATGCAGACAGGGAAAATGCGCTGGTCATCCAGTTCAGTAATGCATTTATGAATTCCCTCTTTGACCTGCAGCGAATCATGCATTTTTACAGAAATCTCCATATAATAAGCCTTAAAGCCCATCCCGAGCTGGGAAAAGAACTTACGGATATTGTGAATCGAATGAAGGACTGCTTTTTCTCCAATTCCCGTGACCGCGAGCTCAGGTGCTGTATGTGCCTCATGGAGTTCATGCTTACGCTGGATGAGCACAGAAAGGAATTTGTTCCTGAGCTGAAGAGAGAAAACAGCGGTGGATACAACGAAGACGTGATGAGAAGAATCATCACCGTTACCGATTATATAAAGAACAATCTTACTGCCGAGGATCTGTCCCAGGGCGCCATGGCTGATATGGCAGGAATAAGCAAGGATTATTTCTCTAGGGTATTTAAAAATGTAACCGGAATGAATTACAGCAAATGGCTGAATACCATAAGACTGGAAAAGGCAACAGAGCTTCTGTCTCAGAACGACCTTACACTTACAGAGGTTGCCATGCTTTCAGGTTTCCAGAGCATCCCAAGCTTCAACCGTGTATTCAGAGACGAAAAGGGAATGGCCCCCAGAGAGTACCGTTCACTCTTTGTAGGCGACAGTGATAAAAAATAATTTGAGCATGGTATCCCTGTTCGAAAAAAGGTGACACTTTTTCATCTGATGAAAAAGTGTCACCTTTTCTAAGGGGGTAAATTCTATATATATAAACTAAACTACTTTCTTAAGATCGGAAGCATATACACGGATGATATATGTTGTATCCTTTCTATAATCGTAATCTTCTTTAACATCTAATGTGTAATTGATATGAGCGTCCTCAAGCTTTTCAACAAGCTGATTCTTCTGTGTTTCATTAACTATAACATTCTGAAGCTTCTTCTTACCAAATAATAACATCTTATTTATTCCTCCATATTACTTTTATCATATTTTTTTCACCTTCCGCATTATATGATAGGATATATAATCAGACTTCTCGATTTTTGACAAGAATTGAATCATATTTTGACAAACTCACATTAAATATCATATATATTGTTTCTCTTTTGTTTTTCTTCCATTGAAAGCTTCTCGCAGCCTGCGATATCGTAAGCACCAAAGGTATTCAGCAGTCTGGAAGTCGGGTCCAGCTCCACATAGGTAACCCACGGAAGCCAGTGATGAAGTGTCTTCAGTTCCTGATCTGAGAAGTCGCCTCCTTCCCAGGAGAGTCCCTTTATTGCATAACCGAAATCGCCGTAGACATCATTTGCGTTTCTGGAATTATTATGGATGAACTCTGCATAATCCCTGTAATGATCATCTCCTGTTATTATATAAATCCTGTAATAGATATATGCACAGGCAGCCATATACATATCTCCGCCGCCCATACCAATGGTAACGGGACTCTGACCACTTATGGAGCGCTTTGAAAGCGGACACTCCGGTCTGTCTGAATATACAGGAAATGTCCAGGAATAGGTCCAGGTTTCTGTATAGTCTGCAGCTCCCAGAAGAGCCTCCAGCCACTTATCTTCCTTTGTAAGATCATAGAGTGCCTGGAAACCGAACATGGCATAAATGCCCGACTCATTGTCCATTATATCCTCGTTGTCACAGGTAGAGCCTCTGTACTCCATGTTTTTGTATACATTTTCGAAAGCCCACTCTCCTGCTCTTATGGCAGCATCTTTATACTGAGTCTTTCCTGTAACTAGATACAGCTGTACAAAGAAACGTACGATACTGATGGTGTTAGCCTTTGAATCCATTCTCATGGAACCGTCATGATTATAAGCACGGTAGAAGGAACCATCCTCATTCTGAACTTTAAGGAAGAAGTCTGCTGCATTTTCACAGAACTGAAGCCAGTCAGGATGTTCCTCTGTCTTCTTCTTTGTCAGTACATAGGCATCCAGTATATTCTCAAGTCCATCGGCAGACATACGAAGCCACACCGGATAGGGTTCAAACTCCTTGTTGATAGGACTGTAGCAGCCGTAGGGAGCCCCCTGAGGATTTGCGCCGTTTTTAACCCAGAACAGAATCATATTCTGTCCCTTGGTGAAGGCTTCCTCATCTCCCTCTCTCAGACCATAATCCATCAGCTGATATCCGATTCCCGGCTGCTGCCCTACAAAACCAAACTGAAGGGATATACTATCGACATCGAAATCCGGCAGGAATGCTGAGAAGGGAACTCCCCAGGCACCGTCTCCGTAATCCCTTGCAAGATATTTCATGGCATTTATATTATTCTGATACTGAAGCTTTTGATCTACCTCAAAAAGCTCATCACGAAGTCTGTCATATACAGATCTCCATGCCCATTTCATCATGGGATAGAAATCATCAAAACATCCGAGGTTAAGTCTTACCTCATATTTATCTATAAAATCCTTCTCCATAGGATGAAGCACCCTGTCGAAGGTCTTATTCTTTATCATATAGTCCACATAGAACATCTGTTGATGATCACCAACCTGACCATCGGCAGCAGGATAAACATAGTCTATGGAGATACCATCTCTTTTAGCTCCCGTCTGCTTTCTTACGGGATAACCATAATAAAGATATGCCAGGGTTTTATCCTCAGGCTTGGAAAGTCCTATGGAGCCTACGTTACATTTTTCATCAATGAGCTGTGAAAACTTGCTCTTCTTACGTCCCGGAAGCTTTACATCGGACTTACTTCTGGAAAGCATTATAGTTTCCCCTGTCTTCTTACTCTGAGCCGCAAAAAGAGGAAGTGTAAGACCGGTTTCTTTACGCCAGTGATATTCACATTCTTCATCATAGCCTATTACAAAAGGACGTGCATACTCATTATCCCTGTACCATGTAGCAGGAGCAAAGCAGTGATAATCACGGATAGTCTCCGCATCCGGCAGGTTGAAGGATATCTTCGATGCAAAGCCCAGATCATCCTCACTCTGCTCCATAACATTAATGGTACGATTTATAACAAAGTCCTTCCACTCCGTCACATATTCATCTATAAACTGAAGTCGTGAACCATTAGGAGTAGTCAGAACTCCTTCTGCAGTAACCTTACCGTCTCCTGAATCACGGACAGTTTCATAAGCCTGATCAAAGAACTCAATAACTGCCATGCTGGTTTTGATAAATGCGTAAATAGGACGTTTGTTATAGTAAAGAACTTTGCCTTCCTTACAAACCTCCACACCGCCGTTATCAAAGGTAAGCTCATAATTTCCGTTTTTAATTCTCATAGTTCCCCTCATCTTTCATAACCGTGAAAATATTTCCCATAAAAAACAAAAAAGCTGTTAATTATCATCAATTAACAGCTTATTTCATATTTGATCAAAACAAAAGTTTATAATTATCTTGTTTTGCCTGATTTTTGTTTTATATGTAAAATTGCAAAATATACTGTACCTCCGATAAGGGCTCCCAGGGTATTTGTTATCAGATCATCTATATCCGTTCCACGTCCGAAGACAAACATCTGGGACAGCTCGATCAGCAGTGAATAGCAGGCACCTGCCAGAGTAACCTTTCCGATATTATTCAGCTGCTTATAGCAGAAGGGAAATGAAAGTCCCACCGGAATGAACATGGCTATATTCCCGAAGAAGTTAATATCCCAGTCCTGATATTTATTGATTATCGAAACAAATGGAATAAGATTCAGTCGATTTCTAACGTTCTTGCTTGTGTAGATAAATACAATTTTATCCTGGTCACCAAACAACGGAAAATATACAAGCCTAGTAACAAAGGCGATGCTTGCATATACCGTAAGAATCTTGCACTCATTCTTCCAGTCCACTCTTTTATTCCTAAATGCCGCTATGACACGATATATGATCCAAAGAATCGTAACAAAGATCATTACCTGACCATAAGTTAAACTTATACCCATCCTCTTCCTCCGGGCTGTATTTTAAACAACCTGGACATTGTAACATAATTTTTTGCAAATAACTATGTTTTATTATATTAATTTAGATCATCTCGTCTGAAGAGTGCATAGCCCATAAAGAGGTAAAATGCTGTCATCATGAGAGATGCTGCAATGGTTCCAATCACAAGTCCCGGAGACAGCGCGCTGATATATGAATGATACTGAACTATTCCTCCCTGAGGTTCCACATTGTATAAACTCCAGCCATCATACTTTGTAAGAAGCGCCATATTGAAAATACTGATATATATTGATTTAGAGTGTGAAAGCATTCCACTTAAAAGCGAGTTAGACATACTCACTACAAAACCTATTGCCATAATAATATAAGGATTCTTTATGATAAATGTAAGCAAAGCGAAAAATGCTGCCAGCCTCAGCATAGGAAATATAAACAGAAGGCATCTGATTATCACATCACTGAGGATCAGCTCATCTCCCCAGCCGCCGATCATAGTTCCTACGATTATAGGAACAAAACAAAGTATCGTTGCAAGTACTGCACCAACAGTTATTCCCATAAGACTTCTTGCAAAGAATATACTCTTTCTGGAATGTCCTGAAAGAACTTCATAATTTGCCACCTTATCCTTATAGTCCTCTCCGCATATAGTACCGACAATCAACGCAAGTATAAATATGGGGAATTGATAGATGATCTCAGGATTAGATGCCAGCATCCCGCTGGCGCCTGTTTTCTGGGTATCGATATTTACATTTAACACAGCAATCAATCCCATAACAATAATGAACGCCACGTATATTTTGATCATTAACTTGCTGTGAAGTATTTCAAACCAGATTGATTTCATAATATTCTTCATAATCTACCTCTAATCTCTGTCTGTCTTCTTAAAATTGATATATGCAATGGTCAGGTATATAGCCGTGAAAACCAGCGATACTGTAATTGTCTTCCACACCATATCCCCGGTAACAGCAGTATCAAAAAGATCAACCGACTTACCATTCATCACCACAATTCTGGAATTCTGTGAAACAAGCAGAAACGCTGCATTTGTCATACCGGTGGGATATGTAATATCTATCTCAAACACTTCCTGAAAAACAGAGGTTACTATAGCAATTAACATGTAAGATGCATAACTGAGTGCTATGCCTTTTCCGGCGCTCCTCGCAAGACTGGCTATCATCATAT
>JAFWSY010000022.1 GCA_017519155.1 Eubacterium sp. | reverse complement strand
ATCATTACAGCTGGCTATAGGATATACAGTCTTATCACCATAGGTCATTGCATTTAAAAATGTATTCAGAGAACCCTTGGCAAGTTCAACAAAAGGATCCTTTGCAGGATATTTCTTTGAACCGCAAAGCACTGTATGTTCAACTATATGCTGAATACCCTTTGAGTTTGTAGGCGGTGTTCTAAAGCCTATTGCAAAGACCTTATTGTCCTCATCATTTACAACCACCGATACTCTTGCCTTGGTCTTATTATGTGATAAAACAAAGCCTGTTCCATTTACCTCAGCCAGATCATTTATCTGCAGGATGGTATATGTTCCAAGCTTCTCAAGTTCTTCCTTATACTTTTTAATTATTTCCGAATCAACACTGTATTTGCTCAAAATCTCTCTCCTTCTTTTAATCTAATTAAATGAATATGGCAAAAGCTCCGACAGCTTAAGCAGTTTATAATCATCTACCGAATTCGCTACTATAATATCTATATTTCCGGACTCCGGAAGGAATTCCGAAAGTACCTGTCTGCAGGCACCACAGGGATAAGCATAGTCTGTTTTGATTTTTGATTCTACTTCGTCACCTTCATCTGCTTCCGGTTCCACTAACGGACCACCCACTATGGCAATCGCATCTATATGACGCTGTCCTTCACTTACTGCCTTGAAAATGGCAGTTCTTTCTGCGCAGTTGGTAAGACCGTAGGACGCATTTTCCACATTACAGCCGGTGTATATCTTTCCTGAAGGAACAACAAGAGCTGCTCCAACAAGATATTCAGAATAAGGAGCGTAGGCCATCTGACGGGCCTTAACTGCCTCAGTTATCAAAAGCTGAATCACTTCTTCTCTCATACAGAATTCTCCCGAACTAAAACTAATCCAAAACACTTATGACATTGTATTATATATATCTCTTTTTTTCAATTATTTCTGTTGATAATGTAAACCTTTTTCATTAACGAATGTTTACGTTAAAATCATGTAAAAAATGTACGATTTTTATAAGAATAATTATAATTCAGATGATAAACTCCATAAATAGGTTAATCTCAAACCTTATAAAAACACTTTCTTTCTTCATCTTTCAAAAGGACCACCGCAGCACAAAGCTTTGGTGGTCCTTACCCTTTTTCCTACTAAGATCCATCATCCACAGGTTCGGCCAAATAGTATTCGGAAATACGCGACTTCGTCGCTTGAAGATTTGCTGTGCAAATCAATTTCCTCATACATACTTGAGTCAAACCATTCTGGTTTAAGAAATAAGAAAAACTCCGCATTTCCATGCAAGCATGGATGCGGAGTTTTTCTTATTTCTTAACCTGCGGATGATGACTTTTTCTAGTACATTCCACCCATTCCTGCAGGAGCAGCAGGCATAGCAGGTGTATCTTCCTTGATATCAGCTACTACTGACTCTGTTGTAAGGAGTGTAGAAGCAATTGATGTAGCATTCTGAAGTGCTGAACGTGTAACTTTAACAGGATCGATGATTCCAGCTGATACCATATCAACGAACTCTTCCTTGTATGCATCAAAGCCTGTCTTGTCATCTGATTCCTTAACCTTATTAACGATTACAGCGCCTTCAAGACCTGCATTCTCTACTATATGGAAAAGTGGAGCTTCCATAGCCTTTGCTATGATCTTAGCACCTGTCTTCTGATCTCCCTCAAGTGTATCTGCAAGAGCATTAACTTCCTTGATAGCATGTACATATGCAGCGCCACCACCACATACGATACCTTCTTCAACTGCTGCTCTTGTAGCATTAAGAGCATCCTCAAGTCTGAGCTTAGCTTCCTTCATCTCTGTCTCTGTAGCAGCTCCAACTCTGACAACTGCAACACCACCTGCAAGCTTAGCTAGTCTCTCCTGAAGCTTCTCTCTGTCGAAGTCTGACTTTGTCTCACCGATCTGAGTCTTGATAAGAGCTATACGATCCTGAAGAGCTGTCTTGTCACCAAGACCATCAACGATAGTTGTGTTCTCCTTTGTAACCTTAACGCTCTTAGCCTTACCAAGCTGATCCATTGTAGTATCCTTAAGCTCGTATCCAAGCTCTGAGCTGATTACTGTACCGCCTGTAAGAATTGCGATATCCTGAAGCATATCCTTACGTCTGTCACCGTATCCGGGAGCCTTAACAGCTACTACGTTAAATGTACCACGAAGCTTATTAACGATGAGTGTTGTAAGAGCCTCGCCCTCAACATCCTCAGCGATGATAAGAAGTGATGCACCTGTCTTAACGATTTCCTCAAGTATAGGAAGAACTTCCTGGATATTTGAGATCTTCTTATCTGTAATAAGGATATATGGATTCTCAAGCTCTGCTACCATCTTCTCCATGTCTGTTGACATGTAAGCTGATACATAACCTCTGTCAAATTCCATACCTTCAACAAGGTCAAGCTCTGTCTTCATAGTCTTAGACTCTTCAACAGTGATAACTCCGTCCTTTGAAACCTTATCCATAGCGTCTGCTACAAGCTCTCCTACCTCTTCATCACCTGCAGAGATAGCAGCAACTTTAGCTATCTGATCCTTGCCGTTAACAGGCTGGCTCATCTTAACGATAGCATCAACAGCCTTCTCAGAAGCCTTCTTCATTCCCTTACGAAGAACGATAGGATTAGCTCCTGCAGCAAGATTCTTCATTCCTTCATTTATCATAGCCTGAGCAAGAACTGTAGCTGTTGTCGTACCATCACCTGCTACATCGTTTGTCTTTGTAGCAACTTCCTTAACTACAGCAGCCCCCATGTTCTCAAATGCGTCCTCAAGCTCTATTTCCTTAGCAATAGTAACACCATCGTTTGTGATGAGTGGTGAACCATAAGACTTAGCAAGAACTACATTACGTCCCTTAGGTCCAAGTGTTACTCTGACTGTATCAGCCAGCTGATTTACTCCTGATTCAAGTGCTTTTCTAGCTTCAGCACCATACTTAATTTCCTTAGCCATTTAATTTCGCCTCCAATTTATTATTCTATAACTGCAAGTATGCTGTCCTGACCAACTATTGTATATTCCTGATCCTCAAACTTTACAGTTGAACCCGCATACTGCTGGAAGATAACCTTCTGTCCAACCTTCACATTCATAGGAATAGTCTTTCCATCATCATCTACTTTACCGGGTCCAACAGCAACTACCTCTGAATACTGAGGCTTCTCCTGCGAATTACCTGTAAGTATAATTCCTGATGCAGTAGTTTCTTCCTTTTCTGCTGCCTTCAGAACCACTCTGTCACCTAATGGTTTGATTGTCATTTTACATTCCTCCTTTTTTATCGATTCCCGAGAGCCCCACTCTCCGGAATTAAATAATCTGATTTCTTTAGCACTCATTTAACCAGAGTGCTAACACAAATCATATTGTAACACTTCTTTAAGAAAAATCAACCCCAAAATCAAACTTTTTGCATTTTGACTTTGGGGCACTGTAAATCAATAATTACTTAATGCCTATACGATTTTTCTGTCCGTACATGAAGAGATACTGCTGTGCATAGCCGGCATATTTGCCGAAGCGCTTCTTTGCATCTTCCTCAATAATACTCTTAGGTGTATCCACTTCATCATAGTAGAGATATTCACATATCCTCTTCATCCATACATCTACAGGAAATGCACTCCTTCTCCCCAGTCCGAAAAGCATTACGCAATTAGCAACCTTCTCACCAACTCCATGGATACTCATGAGAAGCTCTCTTGCATCATCGTCGTCCAGCTTAGCTAACTTTTCAGCCGTTATCTCACCACTGAAAACCTTTTCAGCTGCATCCTTGATATAAGGAGCTCTGAAGCCGCATTTGGACATTCTTACCTCTTCTTCTGTAGCCATATGCAGCTGCTCTGCTGTTGGGAAAAATGAATCAAATTCCGAACTCAGTCTGTCGATCATTGTAACATCGAACTTGGTTCCCAGCTCCGTGGACAGATTATTTACCACCTGTTTTATCTGTGGTATCTGCTTGTTCTGGGATACGATAAATGAAATCAATGTTTCAAAGAAATCCTGATTCAGTATCCTGATTCCGCTGTTCTGGTCTACTATTTCCTCAAGCCTTGGATCAGCCTGAATGATATTATATTTTATCTCGGCATAGTCACGTTCTATATCAAAATACTGTTTCCAGATGGTCTGATATTCCCAGTCTTCTGTATTAAAGAATATGAGTCTTACACCATCCGATGAAGGTTCTTCCTTGATATGCAGTATCCTGTCCTTGGCAACTATCTCATATTCATATTCATCCGGATTGATGCCGCTGTCTGTCCTCGCAAAATGAAAACATTGACCGCACTCCAGCACCTGATTCAGATGAAAATCTTTTATATTCTCAAGCACAAAATTTCTGTTCATCTATTCTCCTAATCCCGTCCGATAAAGTGAGTCAAAAGAAATGCCCCCACTATCTTATTCAGGTTTGTATGAGCTTTTAAGTCCTACTACTCTGTTGTATACCATATGATCCGGAGTTGAGTCCTTGGTATCTACAACAAAGTATCCGTTACGAATAAACTGTACATGATCTCCCGGCTTAAAATCAGCAGAAGCTGCTTCAAGCTTTGCATTTACAACCTCCAGAGAATTCGGATTAAAGTTAAGGGTTCCGTCATCATTCAGCTTACCCTTTTCTTCATCTATCAGATTCTCATAAAGCCTAACCTCTGCATCTACAGCATCGGCTGCATTTACCCAGTGAATGGTTCCCTTCACCTTACGGCCTTCGAAACCACTTCCGGAACGGGTCTCAGGATCATAGGTGCAGTGTACTTCTGTTACACGGCCATCTGCATCCTTAACGAAATCAGTACATTTAACAAAGTAAGCCCCCTTGAGACGCACCTCATTTCCGGGGAACAGTCTGAAGTACTTGCGAGGTGGCTCTTCCATGAAGTCATCCTCTTCGATGTATAATTCTCTGGAAAATGTAATCTTACGTGTACCTGCATCCGGATCATCTGAGTTATTCTCTATCTCAAACTCCTCTGTAACTCCTTCAGGATAATTATCAATTATAAGCTTAAGAGGTTTAAGAACTCCCATGTATCTCGGAGCCTT
>JAFWSY010000227.1 GCA_017519155.1 Eubacterium sp. | reverse complement strand
GGAGCAGATGTAGAAGCAGGCGGTGCACTCTATTCAGATGCATGTGCCGGCTGGGACGGAATGGAGATCTTTGTTACAGGAAACGAAGAGCGTATAGTGGTAGCAAGCCGTTTTGATAACCTGGGTAAGGGGGCTTCCGGTGCTGCCATGCAGTGTATGAATATAGTACTCGGCTGTGATGAGGCCAAGGGACTCAGCTTATAAATAATAGCCAAAAGATGACAAGGGAACTTTTGTTCAAACTGTCATCTTTTTTGGTGACAGTTTGACCTGGTTCGACTGTCACTTTTTTGGTTTTGAGGCTTGAAATGAATTGTATATAGGCTGTATATGGAGTATAATTGAAATAGTTATGTTTTATAGTTTTTTTTATAGCAACAGCTAAAACAAACAGTAGAACTATTGGGGTGTTCGGACAAGAGGGGAGACTGGTTGCTTATGGCATCACAGGAATTAATCTTTAAAAAAATAGCGGAATCTCTGCTGATGGATTATTCAAGTGTTTACTATGTAAATGCCGTGACTAACGAGTATTACTGGTATTCTGTTAATCCTCAGTTTCATTCACTGAGCCTGGAGCAGGGCGGAGATGATTTTTTCAAGAATATTATTCGTGACTGTAAAAAGGTTATCTATGAAGAGGATCAGCACATTTTCATTGAGGATATCCAGAAGGAGAATCTTCTCAGTGCTATGCAGAAGGGAACTATGCAGAGTATAGAATATCGTCTGGTTATAGACGGTGTTCCGACTTGGCATGCACTTAAGCTTATCAGAGGTCTGGATGAAGTTTCTGATTATTTTGTGCTTGGTGTAATCAATATAGATGAGGAGTATCACAGAAGACAGGCTGAGAAAGAAATCGCTCGTCAGAAGGAATTATATGACCAGATAACCGGAAGTCTTGCTGCCAGATACGATACACTTTATTACATAGATATTGATACCTGCACATATCTGGAGATATCTTCAACTGATGAGTATAAAAAGTTGAATGTTCCTGCTACCGGAAATGACTTCTTTGCTGAGAGCAGAAGAAGTATTCGAAAATATGTTCATCCGGAAGATCAGGAAAAAGTTATTAAGTATCATTATATAGATGAGATGCTTAAGAATCTTAAAATCAGAAATTCATTTACAGATACTTATCGTCTTGTTGTAAATGATAAGGTTAAGTATATAAGGCATTTGGAGATCCTTTCCAGAGATAAGAAGCACATAATTGTTTGTATAGAGAATATTGATGCGGAGATGCGTGAAAAGCTGGCTCAGAGGGAGAATCAGCAAAGGAGCATTACTTATACTCAGATAGCTGAAAGTCTGGCATCTCATTATGATCTGATTTATTATATTGATGTCAATAATTTAAGTTTTATAGAATTTGCAACTCATAAGATCTATGGTGAACTGGAGATTCAGGAAGAAGGAGATAACTTCTTCTCTGTTGCCAAGCAGAATGCTGACAGAGTTATTCATCCTGAGGATAGGGCAAGAATGAAGCTGTTCCTGGATAAGGATAACTTTATAACCCGTCTTGGAAACAGAAAGCAGCTTGTTGAGGACTACCGTATGGTAGTAGATGGTGGTAAGCCTCGTTATACACGTATGAAAGTGATGTGGTCATCAGATAAAAGTCACTTTATCATGTGTATAGAGAATCGTGAGGATGATGTTAAGAGGGAGAAGGAACATCTTCAGGCACTCACCCTGGCAAATGAGATAGCTCGTAAGGATGAACTTACCAGTACCAGAAATAAGACTGCTTATCAGGAGATGGAAAAGGATATCCAGAAAAGTATTGAAGAAGGAACAAATGATCCGTTTGGTATTATTATCTGTGATATAAATGATCTGAAGCTTATTAATGATACGGAAGGTCATAAAGCCGGAGATGAATACATAAAAGCGTCCTGCAAGATGATCTGTAAGATATTCAGTCATAGTCCTGTATTCAGATATGGCGGCGATGAATTTGTTGTAATACTGCGCGGTCAGGATTTTGATAATCGTGAGAGCCTTCTTTCTACTTTGAGGAGACAGGTTGAGGAGCATGTCAACCTGGGTGAAGGTGCCGTTGTGGCGGCCGGTCTTGCTGAGTTTCAGCCCCTTGAGGATAAAACTGTTGAGGCTGTATTTAACCGTGCTGACAGTCGTATGTATGAGGATAAAAAGAAGCTTAAGGAGTTGAGACTTCTTAATGAAACTCATTCACTTAAGGAAAAAGCCAATATAAAGACTATTACAGAGGATAGGAAAAAGAAGCTGGATTCTCTTTATAAATCTTTCGAGGTTGTATCAGAAGGAACCTATGTATACCTCTGTGATATGAAGTATGATTTTTCGCGCTGGTCTAAAACAGCTGTTGATTCCTACGGACTTCCGTCCGAATATATGTACGGAGCAGGAGATATATGGGAAGGTCATATACATCCCGAGGACAGAGCAGAATACCATAAAGGTATAGAAGAGATTTTTTCAGGAAATGCTGCCGGACATGATATGCAGTATCGAGCAAGAAGAATCAATGGTGAGTACGATGTATGTACATGCCGTGGAGTTGTTATCAGAGATACAAACGGAGAACCGGATTATTTTGCGGGTACTATTCGTAATCATGGTATTCAGGGACATGTTGATACACTTACAGGTCTCAGAAATCAGTATGGATTCTTCGAGGATCTGGACGCAATTATCACCAGAAAATCTGAAGTGAATGTGATTCTTCTCGGTATCAGTAAGTTCTCGGAAGTAAATGAAATATATGGTTATCATTTTGGAAATCGGGTGCTTCAGCTTTATGCCAGAAAGATTTTTGAGATAACTGGCAATACAGGACATTGCTATCGTATAGACGGAACTAAGTTTGCAGTAATCAGTAATTCCCTGAGTATTGATGAGATGAAGGCTAATTACGAGAAGTTCCGTACCTTCTTCCGTGAGAGTTTCCAGGTGGACGATAAGCGTATTATGCTGGATGTGAATGGCGGTGCTCTCAGGGTTGATTATTTTGATTTTGATTCACAGACAGTTTATGCATGTCTTAACTTTGCTTACGGAGAATCAAAGAATCGCAGGCAGGGTGATTTTGTGGAATTCTATAATGATCTGAATGATAATAATCGTCAGAGACTTGAGAAGCTGCATGCCATCAGGAATTCCATTATGCATGGATACAGGGGATTTTATCTCCAGTACCAGCCTGTTGTTGATGCAAATTCTGAAAAGCTTATTAGTGCAGAAGCACTGCTTCGCTGGAGGAGCGGAGAATATGGTATGGTTCCACCGGATCAGTTTATTCCGCTTCTTGAATCAGATCCATTATTCCCTGAACTGGGAGAGTGGATTCTCAGGGAGGCAATAATTGCGGCTAAGAGAATAATAGTTACTAATCCGGATTTTATTATCAATGTTAATCTTTCCTATACTCAGCTGGAGAAACCTGACTTTTCGGATATGGTAATAAGAATGCTGGATGAACTGGGATATCCGCCGGAGCATCTGTGTCTTGAGGTTACCGAGAGATGTCGTCTGCTGGATATGGAGCTTCTGAAAAATGTACTCTCAAGTCTAAAATCAAGAGGAATACTTATAGCTCTTGATGACTTCGGAACAGGCTTCTCTTCAGTGGGTATTATAAAAGAGCTTCCATTTGATATAATCAAGATAGATCGAAGCTTTGTCCAGAAGATAGAAGAGGATGCTTCAGAAAGAGAGCTTATAAAGACATTCTCCAACCTGGCATCAATCTTTGGGGCGAGGGTATGCATAGAAGGAATTGAAACAGAAGGAATGAAGGAGATACTCAGAGAGTTCCATGTAGAAAGTTTCCAGGGATACTATTATGCAAGACCTCTTCTGATTGATAAGTTTATTGAATGGAATAATAACAGAAATATGTAGTGGCTTATTGTATATTTTATTTGAAAAAACGGAGCACGTGGTTTTACACGCGCTCCGCTTTCATTTCTGTCTTCATCTTATACATCTTTTCGTCAGCAAGTTTGACCTTGCTTTCAATAGAATCCCTCATGGAATCAAACTCCGTCGCACCGTAGGCTATACTTAGTGGGATACTATAATTATTCTCCTCATTGAAGTGTTCCATTTTTTTATGAAGCAGATCCATGCATTGTTTAAACTTAGGGTTGGACATTCCGTACTCAGTCAGTACAAAGAATTCGTCTCCACCGATTCTGAAACAGCTCTCGCCATTTACAAAAACTTCGGTTAAGCAGCTGGCTATCTTTTTAATATATAAATCTCCTGCGATATGCCCCAGTTCATCGTTTACCTTCTTCAGATAGTTCATATCCAGCATGATGAAGGTATATACATGATTTCCTTTTGAAGCTTTATCCAGAGCATTATTGAAGCCCATACGATTCAGGAGACCGGTAAGTCCGTCTCTGTATGCAAGTTCCTCCATGATCTCAGCATACTGCCCGCGGCGACTCATTTCCGATATATTGATAAACTCGTATATTCCGATAAGAACTATAAATATGAATACGGAATATTTGAAGTAGGATCTGGTTGAAAATGTAACCGGAGCCATATTGAATCTGACTATATCGAATATTCCGGCGATAAGAACCAGACAAAGTGCAATAAGGAGTATAATGGTAAGTCTCTTATTAAGTCTTTTCTTAATCATACTGCCTATGAGTATGATCACTGACAGAGCTGCCGTAAAGGAGAGATTAATATGTGTCAGCCCAAGCAGCTGGTGATAATCAGGACCACCGCTATATGTGGAATACATTGAATATATGATTGCGAAAAATGTACTCAGTGAGACTAAGGAAATAATCCATTTATTCTTTGTTCCGGTGGAACTCACAACAAAGAGAATGCTGGGAATCGCAATAAGATCCAAAGCTATATAGTCTGTAAAATGTATTACTATGGGAGTTCCGGTAAGAAGTGAAAACATGGATGTTTCTGAGATGATCCATAGTGATGCAACCATGGAGAAGGTTGCTATGCTTATGATTTCAAATCTTTTTTCGCCGAAATGACGTCCGATAAATCCGATTATGATAAGAATTAATCCGAATACAAAGCCTATCAGACAAAGGATGAATTCGGGAGCGGAGTTTTGAAGTTCGGCAGTGATGAAACGATTACCGTTATCCAGTCTTAATCCCTTGATGTAGCCGGGTTCGTCAGTATAGATATTATCAATTTCAATATATATAGTTCCGTCGACTGTCATGACAGGAAGAGTTATCGCATGAGGAAACACACCGTAGGATTTTCCGAAAAGCTTTGGCGGATTCGGATGAAAGTCATAGATTACTTTATCATTCATATAAACGGTAAAGTATACATTTTTTGAATAGAAACAGAGATCTTTGGTATTAATGATGTCGCCGTTTGTTCTTCTTCGGATAACAAAATGCTGTTCATCTTTAAGATCATCAAAATCAACTATGGAACCGGTTTCATAGGACCATAGATCAGAATACTCCACGGATTCACCGTCATATATTGAACTGTCTTTATGGGAAAGAATATTCATCAGCAGACAGAATAATGCAGACACAATAAACAGACTGTAGACCAGCCTGCTGTAGAACTGAAATTTAGTTGTTTCATTTCGTTCTTTCATAGGTAAATAAATCCTATAAAGCATAATTAAAGTGCTTGTTATATTGTATGAAATCAGTATATAATAAATGAGTAAAAATTTCAATAATATACATAGTGGAGTGTTAAAAAATGAGAATTGCAGTTTGTGATGATGAGGAGAAGTTCCGTACTCAGGCCAAGGAAATGATAGATAAGCTGGCAAGCAGTCTGGATGTTATTGTAGATGCCTATGAGGATGGAAGAAAGCTTCTGGAAGCCTTCGATAGAAATCCCTATGATGTCCTGTTTCTTGATATCGAGATGCCGGCTATGGATGGAATAACTCTGGCAAAAAAACTCAGAGAAAGAAGTGACAGCATATATATCGTTTTCCTTACAGGTCATGTGGAGTATGCCCTTGAAGGTTACGAGGTAAATGCCCTCAGATATCTGACAAAACCCGTACAGGAAGATAAGCTTCGTGAGGTTATCCGTTTTGTGATGGATAAGAGTGTCAGCAAACGTCAGCTTATGATAAAGGCAGATGGTGAGGAAACACTGATAAATGTATCCGACATCATATACCTTGAAGCACAGAATCAGTATGTAATGATTTATACTCAGGATGATGAATATCTGGTCAGATACAATATCGGAGACTTCGAAGAGCAGCTTAAGAACGATGGATTCTTCAGAATTCACAGGGGATATCTTATTTCTCTTGCAAAAGTGAAAAAACTACTTAAGGGTGAGGTGCTGATGGAAAATGGCGATGACGAGATAAGTCTGCCCGTCAGCCGTGCAAATGTGAAGCCACTTAAAGAGGCGCTTTATTCATTTGTAGAAAATTCAGCGATGTAACCGTAACCATCAGTAAGTATTGGAAGTGAAATAAGAATGGAAATTGAACAGATAATTAATTATATAACAGTCGTTATATCAGATATAAATTTTATGCTCAATATGCTGGTCATAGTTATGGTATCAGCATGTTTTCTCGGAAGATATGTTGTAATAACAAGAAGAATGGTCATTGCCACATGCGGAATACTTATCCTTCAGTTAATCTTTACCTTCGGAGGAGATTTTATCATATCCAAGATATATCCGGTGGAGACTGAGTATTTAAATGGGCTCACAGCTAAGGATATTATCACAGCGGATGACCCGATGTATTCCAAAGTGTACCTGATTACAAAAATTTATGGCTATGCTCTTAATATAGGAGTTTTTATATATGCTTTTATATTTTATCTGATATCCAATAAGGAGAAAAGAGTTGTTCGAGCGATAGAATCGACCATATGTCTTTATCTTTATTACATGTATGTAAATACGATGATACAGTACACATATACGTACTTGAGAGGCGGGGACTTTGAACTGTTGACTAATACTTACAGTGTACTGGGGGGCAGGGAAAATCTGATTTATATGGTTGTTCTGGTTGGCGGTGCCGGCATTGTATCATTGATTATTTTTCTTATCCTGTATTTTTCGTATTACAAGAAGAAGAGATATTATAATGTTCGAATGAGAGACCGTATACTCTTTATTGTATGGCTGGTTATTTTCGCGATATTCCCCGCTATACCCGTTGGCGGACAAACTGATATTGAAAAGTATCAGCTGCTGAGTTATGTATTCGGAGTACTTCTTCCTATTCTTGGCGGAATAGCACCGATTCTGCTCGTTATGAATGCTGCAGAGAAAAGCCTTAAGGAAATGACTGAATATCAGGAGACCTACCTTGCTGCCGAACTTGAATATATAAAACAGTACAAGAGAACCCAGACTGAGACCAGGGCATTCAGACATGATATCATTAATAATCTGTCGCTTACGGACATGATGCTGGATGAGGGTAAAACTGAGGAGGCATCGGCTCATATCAAGGAGCTGCTGGGAAATGTAAGAGCCCTTTCACCTAATATTATTACAGGCGATGAGATGCTTGACTGCATAGTGGCCATGAAGGCCGGCAAGATGAAGGAGATGGCAATAGGTTTTTCTTCAGACGGAGTGGTGGACGGCGGACTCCATATGAAGGCTATGGATGTGTGCAGTATATTCGCAAATGCGCTGGATAATGCCATAGAAGCAGCAGACAAAACTGTTCCCGATGCGTGGGTAGATATTAAGATAAAAAGAAATGATAAGTTTGCCATAATAAAGATATCTAACTCTGCATATACCAAAGTGGATGTGGATAAGCTGCTTATGACCACGGGCTATACTTCAAAGAAGGATTCTGAGCATCACGGCTTTGGACTCAGTAATATCAGAAGAACTGTTGAAGAGTATGATGGATTAATTAAAGCAGAGTCCGATGATAAGTCATTTTCCTTATCAATCATGATTCCGAGACAGTCCTGACAGGAGAAGGGGGACGATGTCAGTTGTTGTTATGTAATGGGGGATAAAACGTATGAAGAAAAGGTATTTGTATTGTTTGTTACCGGCTTTATGCTTGTTCTTTATCATATGTTTTGCAGGTATCTCCAGAGCGCAGTCTATATCCGGAGGAGATACGGAGGATCTTGCTGTCGATCCGACAGGAGGAGATGGATACTCTGCGGTTTTATATGACAACACAAATGGTCTCCCAACCTCTGAGGCAAATGCTATTGCGGAGACAAAGGAAGGCTTTATCTGGATAGGAAGCTACAGTGGTCTTATCAGATACGATGGAAATACATTTGAAAGAATTGACTCGACCACAGGTATAACCAGTGTTGTAAGTCTGTATGTGGACAGCAGTAACCGTCTGTGGATCGGTACCAATGATAACGGAATCGTTGTTAAAGATAAGGACAAATATACTCATTTCAAAAATGTTGAAGGCTTGAAATCCTCATC
>JAFWSY010000226.1 GCA_017519155.1 Eubacterium sp. | reverse complement strand
GGAAGGTTCTGTCACCTCGGTCCAGGCAGTTTATGTGCCGGCGGACGACCTGACAGACCCGGCTCCTGCTACTACATTTACCCATCTGGATGCTACTACGGTTCTTAGTCGTAGGATTGCTGAGCAGGGTATCTATCCTGCAGTTGATCCACTGGCATCAACATCACGTATCCTTGAGGCAGATATTGTAGGAGAAGAACATTACAAGGTTGCCCGTGAGGTTCAGGAATATCTTCAGAAGTATAACGAACTTCAGGATATTATTGCTATCCTAGGTATGGATGAGCTTTCAGACAGAGATAAGGATATAGTTAACCGTGCCCGTAAGATTCAGAGATTTTTAGCACAGCCTATGTTTGTTGCTGAGAAGTTCACAGGTATGGATGGTGTATATGTTCCGATCAATGAAACAGTCAGAGGCTTTAAGGCTATCATGTCCGGTGAGTATGACGATCTTCCTGAGGCTGCTTTCTATAATGTAGGAACAATTCAGGATGCTATAAGAAAGGCTGAAACTTTATAGTATGAATACATTTAAATGCAGGATAATAGAAGCTGATAATACATTTTACGCAGGTGAAATGACATCTCTCGTGGTTCCCGCCCTTGACGGAGATTACGGAGTTCTTGCCATGCATCAAAATGTGGTGGTTGCTATTGTTCCCGGCAAGCTCAAATTCCAGACTGAAGACGGAGAGTGGCAGGAAGCCATTGTATCAGATGGAATGATGAGAATAGATGACGGCGAGGTTCTGGTGCTTGTGGATTCGGCTGAGTGGCCGTACGAAATCGATATAGAAAGAGTAAAGGCCAAGGAGGCGGCTGCGAGAGAGGCGATGCTTCAGAAGAAGAGCGTCAGAGAATATACTCTGGCAGAAGCCAGCCTGAAACGAGCTGTTGCCAGAATCAAGATAAAAGAAACGAATCAGTAATATGAATCAGGAAGAACTTGAAAAAAAATACGGAATGAGTTTTGCGAAAGAAGACATAAGAAAAAGAACCATAAGAGATATGGTTCTTCTTCTATTTGCAGGAATAGTTTATTATCTGATCGTAAGCTATACTCCTTTTGGTCTCAGATGCTATTTTCTATCACTGTTCGGTCTGAAATGTCCATCCTGCGGAGTGACCAGAATGGCTGTTTCTGCAGTACATTTTGATTTTAAGTCTGCTTTCGGATATAATCCATATATATTCGTTACTTTACCTTATATAATTTATGAGATTACTTATTTATTCTATCTTAACGAATCCAAGAAAAAAATGAACCGTATTAATATGATCATACTTTGTGTTTGGATCGGACTGCTGATCATATTCGGTATACTCAGGAATATATATAACTGGTAGATTGATATGAATGATAATGATTACGAAAGAGAAATAGAGGAACAGACTGATACAGATGAAGGGTCCGGAAATCGTCTGATTCTTTCGACGACAATTGTGCTGGGTGTACTTCTTGCCGGCATGATTGTTTTTAGTGTTGTTTATTTCTATATCAATATGAAGAATACCAGAAGTCTTCTCAGCACCAGTGAATATAATGAATATGATAAATACTATGTTCTTATCACATCCTCCGGAGATACTGATTTTTGGAAAAGTGTTTATAAGGGAGCTCTGGAAGAAGCAAAGAACAATAATGCATATATAGAGATGATGGGAGATGGTCTGGAGGATAATCTTACCAAAAGAGATCTGGTGAAGATAGCCATCAACTCCCATGTGGACGGTATAATAGTAGAAGGTGATGATGACAGTAAAACCTTAAATCTGCTTAAGGATGCCATGGAAGCCGGTATACCTGTAGTAACGGTTGCTTCCGATGTTCCCGGTGGGGAAAGAATCAGTTATATAGGCATAAGCGGTTATAACATGGGAAAGGAATACGGCGAACAGGTTGCTTCATTTATCCGTAGCAAAAAAATGGATAAATGTAATGTTCTTGTATTAATGGATGATTCTCTTACAAGCAGCAGCCAGTCGGTTATCCTTACAGCAATTAAAGAAACTGTAGATTCACAGGAGCCTGATGTTCAGACCAGTATAGAAAATAAGATAGTAAGTACCAGCAGAGACTATGCTGCTGAAGAAGAGATAAGAGATATATTTGTGAGTGAAAATGAGACTCCGGATATTATCATATGTTTAAGTGAAAAAAATACCATCTGTGTTTGTCAGACGGTTGTTGATTATAATAAGGTTGGTGAGGTAGAGATATTGGGATATTATATGTCCCCTACCATAAAGTCAGCCATCGAGAAGAAAATTATCAAATCATCCATGGTAGTAGATACTGCCCAGATGGGACAGAAGTCCGTGGATGCTATAAATGAATACCTGGAAAGCGGTTACGTCAGTGAATTATATCTGGTAGATACAAAGCAGGCTGATGCTGATAACCTCGATTCCTTCATAACAGAAGGAGGTGGAGAGGAATGAAAATACTTAGCAAACTTTCAGACCTTCAGCTCAGAACAAAGCTTTCCATACTTATTATAGGAAGTACGCTTCTTATTCTCATGGTTAATATCTTCATGTACTACAACCTGAACGCTATAACAGTTCAGATAGATGAGGTATACGTGGGAAATGTAAAGCTGAATGAACTTTCTGATGCCCTGGATAATGTTCAGAGCAGTATGGGGGAATATCTGAATACCAAGAATACCGACTCCCTGGATGATTATTACAGATCGGCTCAGAAGTATAATGATCTCATAGCAGATCTGGATGGCAAGATAACGGATAATCAGATGCTGCTTATGGAACGCAGTATCTATTACATGTCTCAGAATTATATCAAGCTGACCAAGAATACCATAGATTCCAAGAGAGGTAGAAATATCGAGAAGTATAAGGATTACTATGAAAAGGCCAGTGAGATATACAGTTATATCAAATCCTACATAACCAGCCTTAACGAATACAGGTTCAGGGCCAACACAGAAAGCTATAAAGCCCTTTCATCAGCAGTAGGTTATCTGGAGTTCCTGAGTATTATCATGTTTGCGGTTTTGATCTCATTTGATATAATGCTTGTACTTCTTGTTACGAGAAATATAACACAGCCCCTTCTGGATCTTTCTAAGGCTGCGGATATGGTTTCAGCCGGTGAGCTGGATAAGGTTGAGCAGGTTAAGGTTCAGAGTAAGGATGAGGTTGGTGTAGTTACGGATGCATTTAACCAGATGGTTAGCAGTATTCCGGGATATCTGACCAGACTTAAGGACAGTATGGAAAAGGAACAGCTTCTTAAGGAAAAGGAGCTTATGATGGAAGCCCATCTTAAAGATGCCCATCTTAAGTACCTTCAGGCTCAGATTAATCCTCATTTTCTGTTTAATACTCTGAATGCAGGTACTCAGCTGGCCATGATGGAGCATGCTGACAGAACCTATGAATACATCCAGAATGTGGCTGCATTTTTCAGATATAATGTTTCGGAAAAAGACGAAGTGACTCTCCGTGAAGAGATAGAGCTTGTAGATACATATATATACATCTTGAATGTTCGTTTTGCGGGTGATATACATTTTTCAAAAGAGATAGAGGACGAAGAACTTCTGAATGCCAGACTTCCGGGAATGGTTCTACAGCCTATTGTAGAAAACTGCGTCAACTACGGTATAAGAGATATAGAGCGTGAGGGAAAGATAACACTTTCTGTTTATTCCGGCGAGGGCAGTGTTTATATAAGTGTGGCTGATAACGGAGTTGGAATGAAACAGGAGATCATTCAGAGTATTCTCAGCGGCAATTATACCAGCAAAGATATCGAGGCTTCGAAGGACAAAAAGGGTAATGGCGTTGGACTGAAAAATGTGATCGAGAGACTTAAGCTGTATTTTGATGATAGGAATGATGTGGAAATAATCAGTAATGGAAGGGATCAGGGTACAGAGGTCGTGATCACTATTCCATATGAGGAGATATAACATGTATCGAATAATGATAGCAGACGATGAAGGTATAGTGCTTGATTCATATACATATATGCTGAACGAAGAGTTCGGAGATGATGTGATGATAGAAACAGCCAAAACCGGAAGAAGCGTCATCGAGCTTGCTGAAAGATTCAGACCTGATATCGCACTTATGGATATCAGAATGCCCGGTATAAACGGAATAGATGCTATTAAGGAGATAACCAAGCGTAATCCCGGTATAGTTTTTATCATTATCTCTGCATATGATAAGTTCGGCTATGCTCAGGAGGCGCTCAGTCTCGGTGTAATCGATTATCTGAATAAGCCTGTAGACAGACAGCAGTTTATCAGCACCATATATAAGGCTATGAGACAGGTGGATGGCGACAGAGAGAAGCGTGCCAGGGAGCTGGAGATACTGGAAAAGATGGAGACTGTTACTCCAATCATAGAGAGCGGTCTCATATATAACTTGCTTTTCCAGGATTTTTACATGGATGATATACAGAACTTCAAAAAGCTTCTTGAGATAGAATCTGATTATGGATATATGATAGCTCTTGTGTTTGGTGAGATGCAGGAGAACGGTGAACTTACAAATGCAGTAGGAACCTCTGTTCGAATACAGAATCATCTGAGAGACTTGAGAGAGATAGTCAAGAGTTATGTCAAAGGAGTAATCGGAGATGTCATGGCTAACAAGATAGCCATATTCATTCCTTATGATAAAGCTGAATATGATTATAATGAAAGAATAGAGATAATAGATAATGCAAGAAACATGGTCAGAAGACTGAACCAGCAGCTGGACACTACCTTCAGAGTGGGAGTAGGCTCCATCAAGCCTCTGGACAAACAGATGATCTCTTATAATGAAGCCCTGGATTCACTTGCAACTTCTGAAGGATCAGTTGTTCATTCGGATGATGTGGCAACCCATGTAGAGTATGAAGACGATTATCCTGTTGATAGGGAAAATGCCATCTTTGAAGCAATTAAAAGAGGCGAGACTGATGCGGCTGTCAGTTCAGCTAATCAGTTCTTTGACTGGATGACGGAAAACTATGGTGATTATGATTCGGATATCAAGCTGAAGACTCTGGAGTTTGTAATAAGAGCGGAGTCCATTGCTTATAAAAAGGGAGGAAGAGTATATCACTTCAGATCAAGGGGTGATTATCTTCAGCTGATCAACAGAACCGAAAGCTATGATAAGCTGAGAAAATGGTTTATTGATAAAGTATATGAAGCCAGCCATAATGTAAAGTGCCGTAAGGAAAATCATTCAAACGTAGTTATTGATAAGGCACAGGAATATATAATGGCAAACTATAAAAGTGATATATCGCTGGATGATGTATCAAGAAATGTAGATATCAGTCCTTATTATTTCAGTAAGATATTTAAAGAATCTACAGGACAGACCTTTATAGATTATCTGACGGGGATCAGAATAGAAAAAGCAAAGGATCTCTTAGAGAATACGGATCTTAGTATGAAAGAGATATGTTCCGAGGTGGGATATTCCAATCCGAATTATTTCAGTCGTATATTCAAGAAAAATACAGGTGTTTCTCCTACGGAGTACAAGGGTTAGTCGGGAGTATTATAATAATGAACTTTTGCAAGATGAAAAACAAAAAAATACTTGCTCTGATCATGTCGGCGGTATTTATCATAATGTGCCTTTCGGGCTGTGGTAATGTGGTTGTCGATACTGAAGAGGATGCCCAAAAGGATCCTGATACACTCAGTGTAGGAATGAGCATAGATTCTTTGATCATCGAGAGATGGCAGAGAGACTGTGATGTCTTTGTTGCAAAGATAAAGGAATATGAGAGTGATGCTGACGTAAATATTCAGAATGCCAACGGAGACATAGAAACTCAGAAACAGCAGATACAGTATCTGATAGATAAAAAAGTAGATGTACTTGTAATAGTATGTATTGATTCAAACAGCCTTACTGAAGTAATAGACAAAGCACATCTGGCAGGCATACCGGTAATTGCCTATGACAGACTTATCATGAATTCCAATGTTGATCTATATATCTCCTTTGATAATGAAAAGGTTGGAGAACTGATGGGGACGGCTCTGGTAAATGCAGGACTTCCAAACAAGAAAGTGCTTATG
>JAFWSY010000225.1 GCA_017519155.1 Eubacterium sp. | reverse complement strand
GCATATTCATTTTCCAGATCAGACTTCATAATAGTTACCACTCGTCCGTTAAACTGGGTGGTATCCATAGAATTCAGATACTCATCAAAATTCCTGTTTCCAAAATACATATAGTATTCTTCACCGTTAATCTTTCCCAGATAACCGCCATAGGAATAATCATTTTCTATCGTTTCAGGAGCTGATTCCTTCTCGGCTTTTATTTTTTCTATATCCTCTTCTATAAAAGATTTAGACCAGATATCATCCTCGGTTAACCCCTCAGCATTCAGAGCATCTTTCACTTCCCCTTCAGGATCAAGAATAGGTCCGGAGGTCCAGGATCCAAACATAACATCCTGATACGGTGTGAAATAAAACCGTCTTCCCTCATCCTGCGTTGAACGCTCATCAAACAGGACTAATGTATCGTCGTAAGCCTTCAGCAGATCATCGTATACTCGCTTTGTTTTATGAGAATAATCATAAACCTGAACTTCTCCGCCATCAAATACTGTCTCACACATTTTCTTCGCAAAATCAGCATCAAATTCCTCAAACTCTACAGTTGTTGTACTAAATTCTTTATCACTGTAATCCTTAAATGCAAGGGCTATATCCACAGTACCAAAGCCTTTATCTCCGCCCTCCAGTTCATCATTCCAGTTTTCTGTTTTTACGACTGTTTTATCAGCATTTCCTGTTTCGGAATCACCTGCCTCAGATCCTTCCACAGTATCACTGCCATCACTGCTTTCTTCCTCTGATGTATCAACATAACCTTCAATCACATCAGCCTTCTTTTCACATCCTGTGCAGCATAGTGTGAGCGCTGCAATCATAATCATACTTTTAATTAACCTTCTTTTTCTCATCTTATTCTTCTCCCATTTTAATGGCCTCAGATATATTTATCTTCTTTATAAATCCAATAATTATAAACATACAAAGTACTATTACCGCAGCCATCATAATTCCTATTCTTACATATCCGGAATATGATACGAATATCCTAAGTGGAATCGTATGCCTGTCCGGAAGATATATGCAGCTGATCAGCCTTATAAACAGTATCGATGTAACAGCCCCTACTATTACACTTGATACAATTGATGTCGCTGTACTCAGTATCTGTTCTTTTATCAGCATTCTTCCCAGAGCCTTCATACCCATTCCCATGGCCCTGTAAACTCCGAAGTACATCTGTCTCGAACGGATTGAAGTCAGCCAGTATATCAGAAAGCCTATCATACAAATTACCATTGATACGATAAAGCTTATATTAAAAAGTCCGTTTGTTATAAGCAGCATGGCCGATCCGAAGACCTTATCAATTTCCTCGTCCAGACCTGTCAGCCTGTTATATTCCAGTTCATTTGTTTCCAGATAATCACTAACATCTTTAAGGGTTTTTCTATCCTTCATATCCATCCATATATCCGGAGGAAGCTCTCCGTAGGATATATTAAGTGCTGCTGAGTTAACCACAACCAGGTATCTCTCATTTTCGGTTATCCCTTTAACAGCATCCTCTTCATAATAATATCTGTTATATCCGGGAAATGCGTCCACTATTCCCACAACCTGAACATCCATTTTTTTAGTAGCGAGATCTTTATCATCTTCAAAAGGTGACTCAAGCTTCAGCTCTATGGAATCTCCGACTTTAACTTTATAAGCATCTGCCATATTCTGTGATATGATTGCACCGTTATACATTACGGCAAGTTCATTTAGTTCATAAAACCAATGACGTTTATTAAGCCTCACATCGAAGGTCGCCGTTTCTCCAAGCTCCTTTGTATCAACACCCATCAGAAGTATATTCTTTGCGGTTCCCTTTGAAGTAGTTACAGTAAGCTTCTCGGTCTTATATACTCTGGTCATATTATCTACCAGCCCGTCATCCTTCATCTTAACGAAGTCACTATAATCCATTCCGATCAGGCTCCATCCGCCGCCTCGGTCCTCACCCTCAGCAACCATTTTGCTGCTCGGAGTAAGTATCATTTCTGTTCCGATATCATTTACCAGACGCTCTCTTTTATTTCGGTTTATTGTTTTGGCAAGATTTGCATTATAGATACCCATGGCTATGGTTATTATCAGAAATACCGATACAACCCAGGATCTTCTTCTGGTTCTGATAACCTCCAGAAATGCGGCAAGTGTATCAGGCTTCCATTTTCTTTTACCCGCCTTATAGACAGCCGTGATAATAAGTCTGGATATTCTTATGAGAAAGAATGCCGCTCCGAAGGTAAACAACTCCGCATCTATAAGACACATGGGATCAGCCACCTTGCCCGCCAGTATCTCGGATACCATCACATCTCTCTGTCTTGTATAGTTATACAGCAGATAAACTGATATTATCAGCAGGATTATATCTATAAAGAATCTCTCTATAAAACTATTGCCGGTTTTTCCGTTAGCCTTTCCTCTGTTGGTAAGTATGGTATTTCCCGAAGCGTTGATTATAGGAATAACATTTAGTGTCACTGCTATGGGAAATGCGGCCGCAATGGATATAAGTATCTCCGGTCTCAATGTGTAAGAAGGGTTTACCTTCCACTTAAAGGAAAGAAAGTCTACCGATGAAGCTCCGACCTTACACATGATATATCCAAGTATTATTCCGGGTATTACAGCTGCTGCGGTTATCATCAGTGACTGAAATACATACTGCTTTATTATTGTGAGTCTTGGTATACCTCTGCTCCTCAGCACATTTATATCCATCTCTTCAGCCATCCTGATTCTGTCAGAAACCATATATATAAATATCAAGAGGATTACAAACAGCGGAAACAGAATAGAAAGAACCGTAAGCTTAACCTGCTTCTCTGTTTCCATATAGTTATCAACTATTTCCTCGAAGTTGGTTTTAAAATTTTTATCTATACTCTGAAACTGAGTGAGATAACTTTTTGTGGCTCTTATATTACTGCTGTTGATTGCTCTGTAGTCCAGCATCTCATACACACGCATGTTTATATCCGATACTTCATAGTTAGTAAGAAGCTTATCAAAGATATCATTTGTAACTATCAGATTATTACTGTTTTTTCTAAGATTATTAAACCAGTAATAATCTCCGCTGTGTTTTTCTTCGGCTATTCCTATGATCCTGAGCTTAAGGGGTTCTTCTTTAGCATCAGTCATAAAGGTAAACTCCAGCGTCTCTCCTATGGTAAGACATTTTTCATCCATCATGAATTTAGACATATAGCAGGGAAGAACTCCCGAACCTTCCTTAAAACCTGTATCTATATCCGTAAGCTCAAGCCTTGTATCCATTTCGTTGAAGGTACTGATATTAACATTACCCTCATTACCCACAAGATCGGGAACCATTCTTCCGGCGGATATGGTAAATATCTTTTCGGTACTCAGAACCGGAATATCAAAATATCTGTTCCACTTAGAGGTATTACCATCTATTACACTGTTAATGCCTTTCAGATCAAATACGTCCTTTATCTCGTATTTATCATGAGTGGATATTACTGCAGGATATTCACTTTTCTCTATGGCATAATTCTCAAAGTCATAACGTATCACATCGTCGAGAGCACCTCTCTCAAACATAACAGTCAGAGACATAACAGCCATAAGAATGACCAGTCCGAGAAACAGACATCCATTTAACAGCTTTTGATTTTTCAGTTTTTTATGAATAAACTGAAGCATTACTAATCCTCCGTGTCTTTGACAGTTTCTCTGATAACCTTATCTCCTATCTCGACACCATCTATTACTATTTTTTCACTTCCGTCATATCCCTCTATCGGACAGGTTAAGATATAACGTTTAACAAGCTCTCCGTTCTCCTGTATCCACACATAGTCCATTTCCACGTTCTCATTATATTCTGTGTGAATAACACCTTTATCCAGTATCGGAACGCCTTTATAATCCTTGCCGGTAAACCATATCTTAACGCTTTTGAGTTTATTATTCATTGCCCATTCATAATCGATTTCTTTATCCAGTTCTGCATAAAACTGATCCCTGTATTCAGTGCCCGGAGTACAGGTAGTGAATACAAATCCTTTATCAGACTCAGCAAGATAAGTGGATCTCACATTTCCGTTTGAACCAATAGCTTTTCCGCCAAATGTATCATCACCGATAGTTACATGAAGCTCTTTTCCCAGCTCAGCCGATCGTGACGGTCCGGACGTATCTTCCACAGCTACACCAAAGGCATTTGTATTCTTTTTTCTCATCTGTATCAGCGTTTCATTATATCCATCTTCAACGATGGATAAAATATATGTTCTGCCCTTCAGCATGATATCTTTTTTTGCATCTAGGTTGATATTTTTTACTATTCCGTCTCTGTCAGCATATACACTCATCAGTCCGTCACCGTCATTATTCATGCTCATTAAATCATACATTTTTTGAAGCTGATGAAGTCTTAGGTTAAAGCTTAGTTCTTCCATCCTGATCCTGTAATCGAAAACCTCATCATTAAGGTCCTTTTTCTCAAATAGATATTTGGATTCCTTCTGACTCTGACCGGGATAAGTTCCGTTTTTGCCATCAGGCACCGCATCTGTCTTAGTTGCTGCAGGTATATCTGATTTAGGATTGGTGATTTCCTCCATAGGTTGCGTCTTCACCAGATCTATTTCATTTTTTGCTTTCATATCCTCCAGCATTTTGATGGTTTCTTCATGATTCTTCCTAAGGGTATTGATATTGGATTCAATCTCCGAGATCTTTGCAGCTGTATTCTCAGTCATATACGTAAACAGCAGATCACCTTTGCTGACCTCCTGATTAAGTTCAACCTTTATATCCTTTATCTTTCCCGGAAATTCCGTATAGTATCCTTTGACATTTGAATTCTTACCCAGGATGGAAAATGAATTTTCCACGGTTGTTATCTCACCTGTCTTAACCTCAGCTTCCTTATAGTTTGTAGGATAATACTCTCCCAGAGGATAGCAGATCTCTTCCTCCTCAGTTACTCCATACAGTATCTCTGTATATCGTCCGTCATTAAAACCTACTTCAACACTTCTTTTCTCTATATCGTCTCCTGTTTTCCTGACATACAGATAAGTGTTTAGTCCTTCGTAAGTAACTGCTCCGGAACCTAC
Source organism: Eubacterium sp. (assembly GCA_017519155.1). Taxonomy (GTDB): domain Bacteria; phylum Bacillota; class Clostridia; order Lachnospirales; family Lachnospiraceae; genus Eubacterium_Q. Next base: position 3,007 of record JAFWSY010000225.1, on the reverse strand, counting down.
AGTAAGTGCGTCTGTAACAACTGTAGTTTTAAAGATAAGCAGCATATTATCTCCTGCTTTCAACTTGCTGTTTACCTGATACCTGATTGGCAGTACATTATTCGTAACCTCTGCCAGACTCAGAGCCTGCTGGGAATAAGGTATCTCAGTTATAGGTACCTTTTCTCCGTCGATATAGGTATACTGCTCTTCATAATTATGTACGTCACATTTGGCGGCATTGGAATTTATTCCTTCGATATAGAGATCCTCCATATCGGATATAACTATTACATTTTCGTATGGCATCGCCATATCATTCACACTTATGTCCTTGAGAAATGTAACGTAACCAGAATGGTCAGCTATCAACCTAGAATTATTTAACTCTTCATCATACTGCTCACGCTGCTTTAAATTCCTGCCGCTTTCATATTGAGACATTTCCTCATTATATCTTTTATCTTCCTTAAGAAGCTCGATATTTGTCTCGGACATTTTAACACTGTCCTTATCTTTATTCTCAGAAGCTTCTTTTTTGTTATACTTTTCTATCTCTATCTGATCATCAGTTATCTTGTTCTGAAGAACACTTACGGAAGAATTTGTTTCGATACTCAAATCTATGTCTTCGCCGTCTACTGAACTTACGATTTCACCTTCCGCTATGATATCACCCTTCTTCACATAGTCACCGATCTTTACATTTACATTTTCCACTCTGGTCAGTTTGTCATAGAAGACAGGATAACTTTTAGGAACAACAACGCCCTCGTAACACTGGATATCCTTCATATCACGGATCTCCGGTTTTCTGTATATCCTGGATACTGCAACCGGTGAAACCAGATCCGGCGCCTCGTAGCTCTTCATGTTAAGTCCGCATCCGAATAAAGAAGTACCTAAGATAAGTACCGAAAGCACTGCTGTCATTATTCTATTTTTAATTTTGAATAACCTCATCGCCTTCATTTAATCCATCCTTTATGATCACATATCCGCCCAGAACTCCGTCTGTATGAACTTCTTTTGCTATTCTTGCTCCATGTTCATCAAGCATAAATGCAAAGTATCGTCCATCCTTTTCTTTAATGCATCTCTCAGTCACATACAGGACATCCTTTCTTACCTCTTCAGCAACTACTGCTTTCAGGCCTCTTACTATTGTCCTGTCCTGCCCGGTATTTACAAGCTTAAATGTAATACTTGTTCCATCGGAAGATCTCTCTATCTTTTCAACCCTGGCATCATACTTAACCACTGCATTGGTTACCGATGCAAGATCTCCTTCCTTAAGAGTTACAGTATTCTTTGTTTCAACATAATAGGTATCATCACCCGAGCCTATAGTCACAAGATGTTTCGTGTTTGTCAGAAGACCACTGAGTGCACTGTCAGATACATATATAACCTCGCCATCCTCCTTGGCATATATACTGAGAGCAGCCCTTTCTTCTTCCAGTTCCTGAAGATATCCTTCGGCAACCTGTATTTCATCCAGACAGTTATTTATCTCATAAGAGTTGTCCTCATTCTCATCTATGGCACTTCTGTTTCTCAGATGATTTAATCTTATCTGGGCTTTTTCCTTTTGCTCTGTATATTTTTCTATATCATTATCAAGATGTTCGGATCTGAGCTTTAACAGAAGCTCTCCCTTTTTTACGGTGTCTCCGACATTTACATACAGCTGATCAAATACCAGATCTTCATCCAGAGATGCATCCATACGGGTTGCAACAAAACCGTATTTTGTTTCCTTATAGTTTTTCAGCTGAAGTTCCTCTTCGATTCCTATGGCCACATCTCCTCTTTGTACATAGGACATGGCTCTTCCCGTCTCCTGATAAGTATTTTCCGGAACCCTTACCAGATCTCTTTCTGTCTCCAGAGAACATCCGGTAAGTGAGAAGATCAGGACTATTATCAGAACCGCACTGCAAAAGCCTTTATTCTTCATATCAATTAACTCCGATACATATATGAGGGCATAAAAAAAGCCCATAGTTTTCTTAAGTATGAACAGATTATCGCAAATACTTGTTTCAAACTTGTATCTTTTCTGTTCAAGCAACACTAAAAAAACACCTCTGATGCCGAATGTTTTCAGCACCAATAGAGGTGTTTTCTTCCCATTATCTTCGTATCTTCTCACAAAATGATTCTATCTTTTTATCATTATCTGCATTTACTCTCGTCTTCGGATCAATTAGTATAAGCTCTGCGGCAAATGTATCAATCCCAATCATTTTCTTAACTCTTTCAAAGGCCTTCTCAGCACCATTTCCACTCTGACAGGCAAATACAGATATCTTCTTTCCACTTAGCTTAACCGTATTATCATTCAGGAAAGTACAAATCGGCGGGGCCGGTCGGCTGGCCCATACAGGAAAACCAAGGATAAGCTTATCATATTTATCAGCATCAAATTCATAAGGCTTAAGCACCGGCTGTTCACCCATCACCGCACTCTTTCCTCCCCACAGGAATTTCTTAGCTCCCTTGTCCGGATATGCCTTATCAGGTTCAATCCTGATCACATCCGCACCAAGCTTTGCAGCCATCTTCTCTGCGATCATCTCACTATTTCCAAGCATCGAATAATATACTATAGCTGTACTCATCTTATTTCTCCTTCAAAATCTTCTTAGCCTTATTGCACCATCTCAGATACGCTTCATAAGTCTCAATCCCAAAAGTAACAGTTAAGTAAAAATGGAGATGGTCCTCCTGATCCAGAACCTTTTCCAGATTCTCCTTATAGATCTTAAGTAACTCAAGATTACCCTTAACCTGTTTCTCAAAGATTTCGATATTTCGGATCGTCACACTTCTATCTTCTGAACCACCAAAGTACATTTTAAGAAGCGTCTCATACTTGAGGTCATTTGTTGCCTTCTCATCATTTAACCATACCTTAAGAGTATCCTTACCCTTCTTGGTTATCTGGTAAAAGATCTTCTCACGGCCGCTGGTAACATCCGCTTTCTTACGCTTTACAAGCCCCTGCTTTTCCATATCACTTAGT